>CAMNDO010000063.1 GCA_946535455.1 uncultured Caryophanales bacterium | reverse complement strand
ATTGGTTCTATTGTAACGGCATTAGCTTTACAATGGTTTTTGGTTCCTAATTTAATTATTGATGGAGGAATTACAGGATTATCCATTATTTTTTCAAAATTATGGAATATTCCATTATCATTTTTAGTCATTGTTTTAAATGTTCCATTATTCTTTATTGGAGTAAAACATTTAGGAAAAAGATTTTTGATTCATACCACATATTCGATGTTATGTTTTTCCCTTTTTCTATCTTATTTTGAAATGTTTACTCCTGCGACAGAAGAAATGTTATTAGCCACTGTTTTTGGAGGAGCTCTTTTAGGAATTGGTGTTGGATTAATCATTCGATTTGGTGCTTGTAACGATGGAACGGAAAGTGTTGCGATTGTGATTAGTAAAAAAAGTAGTTTTAGTGTAGGAGAAGTTGTGTTGGTTTTTAATATTATTATTTATGCGATTGCAGGATCTGTTTTTGGACTGGACCGTGCTATGTATTCGATGCTTACTTATATTATTGCTTATAAAGTAGTAGATTTTATTTCGGAAGGTTTAGAACAAGCAAAAGCAGCTATGATTATTACGAATCACGGAAATAAATTATCGAAAGAGATTTATCAAAGATTAGGAAGAACTACGACAACCATCAAAGGAAAAGGATTAATTAGTGGAGAAAAAGAAGTATTATATTGTGTGATTACTCGTGTAGAAATCTTTGAATTGAAACATATTGTAGAAGAATTGGATGAGAGTGCATTTGTAACTATTACCGATGTTTCTGATATTATCGGTACTCATATTAAATCAACCAATCGATTCTTTATGAAAGAAAAAAAATAAGATGATACATTTCATCTTTTTCTTTTTTTTAAAATAAGATATAATAGAATTGGTGAATGAAATGAAGATCAAAGATACTCGATTTTATCGAATTGTGAAACCTGTGGTTTCTCTCTTAATTCGTATTTTATTTCGACCTACTGTCATAGGAAGGGAAAACATTCCAAAAGAAGGTGGCGTTTTATTAGCAGGAAATCATACGAAATGGTTGGATCCTGTCATGTTAGTTTCGGTTTCGAAAAGACCCATCCATTTTTTAGCAAAAAAAGAATTGTTTCACGGAATCACGCATTTTATTGTGAAAGGGATGGGATGTGTTCCCGTTGACCGAAAAATACATGATAAAAATGCTTTAAAAGGAGCAATCCAGTATTTAGAAAAAGACTATTGTGTTGGTATTTTCCCAGAAGGAACCATTAATCGTACAGAAGACATTATTATGCCTTTTAAAATAGGAGCAGTGAAAGCCTCTCATGATTCTAAAAAAATCTTAGTTCCTTTTGTGATTACTGGAAAATATCGTTTATTTCGAAAAGGAATTCAAATTGAGTTTTTAAAACCTATGAGAGTTTCAGAGGATTTGGAAAAAGAAAATGAAAAACTGATGAAAATCGTTCGTAAAAAAATAAAAGAAGGAAGTGAATCCAATGGCTGAGAGAATGACAGCTTATAAAATATTTCGAACAATTTTAGGACCAATTTATAAATTTTGGTATCGTCCCAAAATTATTGGGGCAGAAAATATCCCAAAGGAAGGCTCGATTCTAGTAGTAGGAAACCATGTCCATATTATGGACCAATGTAATATTGTCATCGCAACCAAAAGATGCCTTCGTTACATGGCGAAAAAAGAATATTTTGATAATAAAAAAGTCGCATGGTTTTTTGAAAGTTGTGGGTGTATTCCTGTAGACCGTAGTAAAAAAGATGAAGAAGCTACTGCTTCTGCCATCGAAGTGTTAAAAAATCACCAAGCACTAGGATTATTTCCAGAAGGAACTAGAAATGCTTTGAAAGAAGAAAGAGCAAAAGAAATTTATGACAAATATGAAATGGAAGAAGATTTTAAATCATTTTATAAACGTGTCAAAAAGAATAAGACTTCATTTGTCAATTATACAGAAGAATTATTAGAAAAAGAAATTATTACGAAGGAAGAATTTTTAGATAATTTATCTGATTTGGATTTATTACTACGAGATTTGATTTCTTTCCGTAAAATTACAGAAGATGATTATTATGAACATGTATTATTACCATTTAAATTTGGTGCGGTATCTATGGCACAAAAAACAAATAGTTATTTGGTTCCTTATGCGATCACTGGAACATATGGATTCCGTAAGAAAGGTCTTTTGATTCGCATTGGAAAACCATTCCTAGTAGGGGACGATTTAGCTGCGGCAAATGAAAAATTATTTTATGCGATTAAGACTTTATATAAAGAAAATGAAAAAAATAGTGGTAAATAGTGTCAAATGAAAGGCTTATCTTTTATAAGCCTTTTCTTTTTGTGTTATGATAATAGTGGTGATAATAATGAAAAATGTATTTGATAGTGAAATTACATATAAATTATATCGTACAGTGGGAGAAATTTTACATCCTGCTATTTCTAAGAAAAATTTAAGTGATTATCGTATTATTATCGATGATAAGAAATATCCTATGAGAGTCTTTTTTCCAAAAAAAGTTTCTGAAATTCATAAAGTGATTCTATATGTTCATGGAAATGCAGAAGTAACAGAATGTGAAGGGAAATATTCTTCTATTTGTCGTTTGATTAATACCAAAACCGATCGATTATTAATTGCGATTGAGTATGAGGAAGAAAAAAACCATTATGAAGAAATGATACAAAAAATATATGAAACGATAAAACATATTTATCAAGAATTATTAGAACATGGAATACGAGAAGAAGATATTTGTTTTATGGGAGATTCTACAGGATGTCATATTATGACAGGGATTCATTATTACAATCATGGAGAAATTCCAATAAAAAAAGCAGTTTTATTTTATCCCACTCTTAGTTTAGAATACTTTGGAAAAACTTCCTATGAATCGATTACCAAACAAGAAAATTTTAATCCAGGTTTGTTAGGAAGATTAGAGGATTATTTTTCCAGAATGATTCCTAAAAATGATATGGATAAAGAATGTTTTCATCCCATCAAAAGAAAGGATGAAAGTATACCTAATACATTAATTATCGTAGGAAATGTAGATATCATCAAAGATGAAGCAAAAGAGTATTATGAAAACTTACCAAAAGGAAATCATAAATATGTCGAAATAGCTTTTTCTTCTCATGGTTTTTTTCAAGATTTGGATAAAGAAATTGAAAAAGAAGTGTTTGATGCTTTAAATAAATTCTTAGAAGAAAAATCGTAAATATGATATACTGATATAGGAGGAATATTATGAAAAAAATGGGAATCATAACATTACTTTTCATTTCTTTCTTTTTAGTAGGATGTGAAAAACAAGAAAAAATAACCAGTAATGGAGAAAAAGTCAATGTTAGTAAAATGAAACATAAACATTGTACGAGAACGGCAAGTGCAGAAAGTGGAGTAGAGGTATCATTGAATTATGATTTGTATTACACAGGGGAAAAACTAAATTTATTACATTCCGAAGAAAAAGTGACTTCTACCTCTAAAGAAAGTTTAGATTTATACCAAAATGCGTATGAATCCATTCATCAATATTATGAAGGTTTAGAATATTATGATACAAGTGTTGTTCGTGGTGGTGATTTTATCGCAAGTGCCATTACCATCAATTATGATAAAATCGATATCGGTAAATTATTAGATATTGAAGGAGAAGAAGATAATATCATCGAAGATGGTGAGGCAAAAGTAGAAAAATGGTTAGCTTTGGCTAAAAAACTAGGAGCAAAATGTGAAGATGTTAGTGATGCTAGCTAATCTTCTTTTTTTGTTCGGATAGTTTAACTGGATAAAATATTTCCCTCCGACGGAGATGATAAGGGTTCGAGTCCCTTTCTGAACACCAAAAAAAAGAAACACCAATTGGTGTTTTTATAATGGTAAATTACAAATATAAGTACAGTTTTCATCTTTCATTTCTTCTTTTTTTTGAATCGTCCATATATAAATTGGGTATTTTTTTCTTAATCTTTGAAATTTCTTTTTTAAAAATAATTTTTTATGTAACGATAAAAAGTCTGCTTTTGTGTATCGAATCATTCCATAAGAAGATAAAAAAGGTTGATATAGACGAGAAGAATAATGAGAATGAATCAAATATCCTACTGTAATATGAGGATACTTTTTTTTGAGATAACGAACAATTTTAGGATGAAAAGATTGAATCATATAATTGTGATAAGAAGATAATTCTTTTACCAAGTTGTCACATGTTTCTTGGATTCTTTTGGTACTTTTAACTTCAATATTATATAGTACTTGATCTTGTATTAATGTTAATACTTCTTTTAAAGTAGGAATTTTTTCTTTGGTATTTAATAAAGGATAGTTTTTTATTTCATCATAAGTCATTTCTTGAATGTTTTTAGAAATACCTGTCATTCGTCTTAAAGATTCATCATGAAAAACAACTAAGATATTATCTTTTGTTAATTGGACATCAAATTCAATGGGGATGTTTTTCTTTAGTGCATTTTGAAATGATTTGATGGAATTTTCTGGCACTTTTTCATTATCAAAAATCCCTCTGTGAGCCATAATTTTATTTGTCACAAATTCACCTCCAATTGAATCTATTATACTATAGATATTTTTATTCACAAAAAAATATTTTTGTGTTATGATAGGAATACACTTTTT
>CAMNDO010000062.1 GCA_946535455.1 uncultured Caryophanales bacterium | reverse complement strand
AAAATAGTAAAGTAAAAGAAATCAAACAATTATTAGAAGAAGACTTGAAAAAAGAAGTGGGAATGCAAGAACTCAATGATTTAAGAGTAAAGTATTTAGGAAAAAAAGGTTTGATTACTGAATTAAATAGTGAAATTAAAAATATTCCCAATGAAGAGAAAAAAGATTTTGGAATGCAAGTGAATGAACTAAGAAAAATGTTTGAAGATTATTTTAATCAAACGAAAGAGAAGTTAGATTTAGAAGAATTAAACAAGAGATTAGAAGGAGAAACCATTGATATTAGCTTACCTTCTACTAAAGTATCAGTAGGGGCTCCTCATATCTTAGAAAAATTGATTGAAGAAGTAGAAGAAGTATTCTTATCGATGGGATATGATGTGGTAGATGGACCAGAGATTGAAGAAGATAAGTATAACTTTGAAATGTTAAATATTCCAAAAGGACATCCTGCAAGAGATGCACAAGATACCTTTTATATTGAAGGAGAAGAAATTTTACTTCGTAGTCAAACATCTCCTGTTCAAGTTCGTACGATGTTAAAAGGAGAAGGAAAAGTTCCGATTCGTATGATTTGTCCAGGAAAAACATATCGTAGAGATGATGATGATGCTTCTCATTCTCATCAATTTATGCAAATAGAAGGATTGTTAGTGGATAAGAACATTTCTTTATCTGATTTAAAAGGAACATTAGATGTATTATTCAAAAGACTTTATGGAAAAGATATTGAAACGAGATTCCGTCCTAGTTACTATCAATTCACAGAACCATCTGTAGAAGTGGATATTACTTGTGTCAATTGTCATGGAAAAGGATGTAATGTTTGTAAACACACAGGATGGGTTACGGTAGTAGGTGCTGGAATTGTTCATCCAAATGTATTACGTATGAGTGGATATGATCCAGAAGTATGGAGTGGTTTTGCTTTTGGTTTCGGAGCAGAACGTTTAGCGATGATTAAGTACGATATTAATGACATTCGTACATTCTATAATGCAGATTTAAGAGAGACCAAAACATTTGATAGGGAGGATGAAGAAGTATGATTAGCTTAAATTGGGTTAGTGACTACATTGATATCAAAGATCAAGATGTGAAAGAACTCGCAACCAAAATTACCAAAGCAGGAATCAATGTAGAAGGTGTATACACAAGACATATTGATCATTTAATCATAGGACAAATTGTAAAAGTGACTCCTCATCCGGATAGTGATCATTTAAATGTTTGTCAGGTAAATCTTGGAAAAGAAGAAAAACAAATTGTTTGTGGAGCCCCTAATGTAAGAGATGGATTAAAAGTCATCGTTGCACAAGAAGGAGCTATTCTTCCAGGAGATTTTGAAATTAAAAAGACCAAGATTCGTGGAGTAGAATCCAATGGTATGATTTGTGGATTATTTGAAATTGGATTAGAAGAAAAAACAGAAGAAAACTATGCCAAAGGAATTCATGAATTAGATGATGATGCTCCTATTGGAGAAGATCCATTTGTTTATATGGGTGTAGATGATACTTTATATGATTTAGATATTCATAAACATCGTAATAATGATTGTTATTACCATATTGGATTTGCCTATGAAATTGCATGTATTTTAAATCGTAAAGTAACTCTTCCTGATTTGTCATTTCAAACCATCAAAGAAAACATCAAAGATCACTTTACTTTAGAAGTAGAAAGTAAAAAATGTACTTACTATATGGCAAGAGAAGTGAGAAATGTAACCATTAAAGAAAGTCCGGATTTCATTCAAAAAAGATTAATCGCAGCAGGAATGAGACCTATTAATAATGTGGTGGATATTTCCAACTATGTTATGTTAGAGTTTGGACAACCTCTACATTTCTTTGATAAAGATAAATTAGGAAACAAGATTTTAGTAAGAGATGCGAAAGAAAACGAAAAAATTACAACACTAGATGGAAAAGAAAGAACTTTAACCAAAGAAGATATTGTCATTACTGATGGAGAAAAACCAGTTTGTATCGCAGGTATTATGGGTGGAGAAAATACAGAAGTAGATGAAAATACCAAAAACATTTTAATCGAATCGGCTATCTTTGATCCCGTACAAACTAGATATACCGCAAGAAGATTAGAACTTCCTAGTGAAGCTAGTATTCGCTACGGCAAGGGCTTATCTTATGAATATACAGAGATGGCAAATAAACGTGCTTGTCATTTGTTAGAAAAATATGCAGATGCGGAAGTTTTAGAAGGGTATGTTTTAGTCGATAACGAAGATCATACTGAAAAGAAATTAACATTTGAACCAAAAGATGTGGATCAAATTTTAGGAATTACGATTTCAGAAGAAGATATGAAGACAGAATTAGAACGTTTAGACTTCCCATACGAATTAAAAAACGGAAAGTTTGAAGTAACGATTCCAAAAAGAAGATTAGATATTGATGCGAATGTCAATGATATCGCAGAAGAAATTGGAAGACTATATGGATATAATAACTTAGTATCTTCTCTACCAAGAGTCCCAATTCGAAGAGGAGAATACATTGGAGATGTAAAATATAGAAAACTAGTTTCCAAAAGACTTCGTAGTTTAGGATTAACAGAAGTCAAAAACTATACTTTAGTAAGTCCTGAAATGGCAAAACAATTTGTTTATGAAAAGAAAAAACAAGTCGTTTTACCAAATCCATTATCGAGTGATAAAAGCGTTGTAAGAACGACTCTTTTACCATCCTTAATGAATGTATATGAATACAACAAAGCACGTGGTGTAAAAGATGTTTTGATTTATGAAATTGGAAAAACATATGATCAAGATTATGAAGAAGTTACAAAAGTAGCAGGACTTTTAACAGGAAGTTATTTAGATAATACTTGGAAAAGGGATTTTGAAATTGATTTCTATTTGGTCAAAGGAATGGTAGAAGACTTATTAAACTATATGGGTTATGAAAATCGTTATTCTTTAGAAAGAAGCGATTGTAGTGACTTACATCCTGGAGTACAAGGAAAAATCATCTTAGATGGAAAAGAAATTGGTATTATTGGAAAAGTACATCCAAATCTTACGAAGAAAGAGATTTATGTATTTGAATTAAACTTAAATTCTATTTATGGAAAAACATCCAAATTAAAATATAAACCATCGTTCAAATATCCAAGTATTCAAAAAGACATGGCTTATGTTTTCGATAAGAGTATTGATGTTTCAGAAGTCATGAAAACCATTCAAAAATCATCCAATAAATTACTACAAGAAGTGAATGTGTTTGATGTTTATGAAGGAGAAAATGTTGGAAAAGATAAAAAAAGTATCGCATTCAACTTAGTATTCAATGGAATTGATCATACGTTAACGGATGAAGAAGTGATGGAACAGTTTAATAAAATTATTGACAAAGTAGTGTCAACTCACAAAGCAGAATTAAGAGATAAATAATATCTCTTTTTCTTTTTTGTGTTATACTCCAAGTAGGAGAGTGATACCAATGGAAAAAGAAGAATTACAAGAAGAAACACCTATTGTAGAACAAAAGGAAAAGCTTCCAAATTATGGAGCACCAAAAAAGAAAAACAAATTAGTATTACCAATCATATTAGTATTACTGATTGTTGTTTTGTTAGTAGGATTTTATTTCTTTCAAGAAAAATTAATTCCTAAAAATAAGACAACCAAGAAAACAGATGTAAAAGAAGTTTATTCGGAATACAGAATGAGTGGAAATGGATTAGAAAGTTTTGACTTGGCATTTTTACAATTAGAAAACAATCAAAAAAATATGGTATATAGTCCATTATCCATTAAATATGCATTAGAAATGTTACAAGAAGGAGCAGCTGGACAAACCAAAGAACAAATCAGGGCAGTAGTAGGAGACTATCAACCAAGAAAATATCCAAATAATGAACATATGTCTTTTGCAAATGCGATGTTTATTCGTAATACATTCCAAGATAGTGTCAATGAAAAGTATATTCAAACACTAAAAGAGAAGTATAATGCAGAAGTTATTTTAGATCCTTTTGAAAATCCCAATACTATTAACAATTGGGTCAGTGAAAAAACATTTAAACTAATCAATAATTTAGTAGATGATGTTAGTGCACAAGACTTTTTCTTAATCAATGCCCTAGCAATCGATATGCTTTGGAACAATCAAATGCATTGTGCACATGGTCATAAAGCGCCATGCGTTGGAGATGGTTACTATTCAATTCATTACAGGCATGAAAAATTAGATGATCAAGAAGAATCTGCATATGGAAGAACTAGTGCACCATATGATCGTGAAGATTTATTTCCAGGAATCAAATTTGATGGAAAAGATAATATCAAAACAGCTGAAATTTTAGGAGATTTTAATCGATATGATATTATCAAAGACTTAGGAGAAGAATATATTCGAAAAACAGTTACCGAAGCTTATCATAAGTGGTTACCAACCGAAGAAGGACAACAGGTGGTTCAATATGATCCAGAAGCGGCGGATGTGGAAAAATCAATCGATAAGTATATGGAAGGCTTAAAATCAAACTATGGAAAAGAACAACATTCTACAGATTTCTCATTATATGTAGATGATGATGTAAAAGTATTTGCGAAGGATTTACAAGAGTATGATGGAATGACGTTACAATACGTTGGAATCATGCCAAAAAAAGTAAAACTAGCGGATTATATTAAAACCGTAAAATCCG
>CAMNDO010000061.1 GCA_946535455.1 uncultured Caryophanales bacterium | reverse complement strand
TAATCGATTGTAAGAGCTGTAAGGCAAGACATAGAGTGGATAATTTAATCGATGATTATAATCCAGATGCTCATGCAGATGGAATGACACAAGAGGAAATGATGGATTATATCAAAAAGAATAAAGTTCCTTGTCCAAAATGTGGAAAAAGTGAATATACGGATATTCGTCAATTTAATTTGATGTTTGAAACGCATAGAGGTGTGGTAGAAGATGGAAAGAATAAAGTCTATTTACGTCCTGAAAATGCACAAGGAGAGTATGTAAACTTCTTAAATGTTCAAAGAACGATGCGTACTAAATTACCATTTAGTATTGCCCAAATTGGAAAAGCGTTCCGAAATGAAATTACACCCGGAAACTTTACGTTTCGAACCATAGAATTTGAACAAATGGAATATCAAACATTTTGTAAAGAAGGAACCGATTCTGATTTATATGCGTATTTTAAAGAGTATGCGAAAAAATATTTTATGGATTTAGGAATTCCAGAAGAAAAACTTCGTTATCATGATCATGAGAAATTAGCCCACTATGCCAAAGAAGCTTGTGATATTGAATATCAATTTAATTTTGGTTGGGGAGAAGTCAATGGAACACACAACAGAACCGATTTTGACTTATCTCGTCATCAAGAATATTCTACGGTTTCTCAAGAATATTTAGATCCTGAAACTAATGAAAAATTTATTCCTTATATTGTGGAATCCACAGTAGGATGTGATAGAACAGTTCTTGCGATATTAGATAATAGTTACTGCGAAGAGGAATTAGAAAATGGAGAAACGAGAGAAGTTATGAAGTTTATTCCATATTTAGCTCCTTATAAAGTAGCCGTATTGCCACTTGTGAAAAAGTATCATAGTGCAAAAGCAGAAGAAATATATAACGAATTATCAAAACATTTTATGACAACCTATGATGAATCTGGAAGTATTGGAAAACGCTATCGAAGAAGTGATGCCATTGGTACTCCGTGGTGTATCACAATAGATGATGATACCTTAGCAAAAAACACGGTAACAATAAGAGATAGGGATACTATGGAACAAATTACGTTACCATTAGATGAAGTAGTTTCATACGTAGAAGAAAGAATAAAATTTTAATAGAATATGATATCATAGTGATAAATGGGAGGATTATAATGAAAGATTTTGATAAAATATTGGAAGAGGACAATCAAAGAAACTTTTTCTTTAATGCACCAGGATATGAAGGAAAGAAAATTATGGTTGGAAAAATAGGGGTAAAAAATGCAGAAGCAAGATTGGAAAAAGAAGAGTATTATACGTTAGTTACTTATCAAAATGGAGAACAATTGCCAGAAGGATATATGCCATTAGATGAATCCGTAGGAGAAGAATTACTAGCTACGATAGATCCTAGAATGCATATGAGTTATGTTTCTGTAGATGGTGGCATTCAAAAAGTTAGTAAGTTGAGCGATGATGAGTATTTATTAGGACCAGGACCAGATCAAATATCATTATCTTCTATTGTTAGAAATCAAATCAAAGAGTATCAAGAAATGGAAAAAGGATTTTCAAAATAAATCCTTTTTTTTCTTGATAAGTGATGAGAAAAGTTTTATACTATAAATAGTAGGAGTGGTAATATGAAAAAAATAAAACAAAAGCGTATTATTTTAGCATTGTTATTATTATTAACCATCACAGTTTCTTTCGCGTATTATACAACGACAGATTCATTTGAAAACATTTTTAGAACGAGTAAATATGGTACAAAAGTAGAAGAAGTTTTTGAAAGTCCAGATGATTGGAGACCAGGAATAGAAACTTCAAAAGTGATTACCGCAACAAATACAGGAACGGTTTGTGAAAATGTTAGAGTGAAATATACTGAGAATTGGAAAAGTGAAAATGGAACAACTCTTCCATTAATTGATCCTAATTTAAATGAAAAAGTAGCTTTGATTAATTTTGATCACACAGAAGATTGGAAAGAAAGTAATGGTTACTATTATTATAAGAAAAACCTTTTAGAAGGAGATACCACGACCTCATTTATCAAAAGTGTAACATTTAATCCCAATTATGAAGGAAATTTAGTTTGTACAACAGACCCAACAGGAAAAATTAGAACTTGTACTTCTAGTGATGATTCTTATGAAGGAGCTACCTATACTTTAACAATTACGGTAGAAACCATTCAATGTAGTGCTATGAAAGATGCATGGGGATTAGAAGTAGAAGACTTAGTTGTAAAAACAACACTAGATACCGGTGCTAACGTGAATGCGAAGATGCTATCTTTCGCAGGAACAGGAAAAATTAAAGGAATTCAAAAAGTAACAACGTTACCAGCAGCAGCAACCGATGCTAATATCATTTCTACTAGTGCATCTGATAAACCGCTATATGCTTGGTACGATGCTGCAACAGAATCCATTCAATGGTATAGTGAAGCAGAAAGAATTGATATGAATGCGAACTCTTCTGGATTGTTTAAAAATCTAGTTGATTTAGAAAATATCACAGGAATTGCTTCATGGAATAAGGAAAAAGTAACTAACATGAGTGAAATGTTTATGAATGCAGGAAGCGCTACAACAAACTTCACATTAGATTTGTCTGGATGGGATACTTCAAAAGTAACCAATATGAGTAAGATGTTTGCGGGAGCTGGAGGAAATGCTACCACTTGGTCACTAGGTAGTTTAGTAAACTGGGATACTTCTCAAGTAACCGATATGAGTTATATGTTCCAGAATGCAGGTATGGCAGCAAACATCAATTTAGATTTAGGAAATTGGAATACTAGAAATGTAACCAATATGAGTCACATGTTTGAAAATTTTGGAAAGAATTCGGCAAGTTTCTTATTAGACACTTCTAATTGGTATACCAATAATGTAGAAGATATGACTTCTATGTTCCAAAGCACAGGAGAAAATGCTCCAGTATGGGATTTATCAGAAATCAAAGTTTATGCTACAAAAGTATCTAACATGTTTAAAGATTGTAAGAGTGGAAAAGGAAATGTAGAATTTCGTTCCAATCCAACGGAGTATACTGCAATCTTTGATAATGCAGCGACTACTACAGGATCACAACTTTATGTAAGATACTCAAGTACTACAACAAGTATTGATAGTATGATTGCAACTAAGAGTGCAACAAGCAATATTCAAAAAGGAAATCAAATCGATTAAGAGTCTTATAAGACTCTTTTTTTTTAAGTTTTGAGTATCATCTACTCAATAAATGATTACAATGTACTGTCAAATCAGCATGTGAAAAGTCAAAAATTTTTTTCTAATATGTGGAAGAGAAAATGATATGTTATAATGAACAAAAGGAGGTAAATATGTATTGTACAAAATGTGGAAGTCAATTAAATGAAAATGAAGTTTGTGCCAATTGTTCCACTACGACTACGGGTAGTAATTTAGTAAAAGTCATTATCAGTAGAAGATCCGCTTTTACAGGAGCTATAGTTAATTATGCAGTATTTATAGACGGAAAAGAAGTTGGAAAATTAGGAAATGGAAAATCTTTAGAGGTTATGTTGTCACCAGGTTCTCATAATTTTGCTTTTAACATGTGGTCTGCTTCTGATTCTGAAAACGTCACAATACCAGAGAATTGTTCAGAGTATTATGTGGATACTATGATAGAAATGGGAGCATTGACAAATAAGATATTAATTGTGTGGTCCTCACCACAAAAATATGATCCAAATTCGGCATCTGCACAGAATGGTATGAATGCAACTCCGGGTAAAATGACAACCAATGCCATTATTTCTCTTGTTTGTGGTATCATTGGAATATTTTTCGCAGCTCTTCCAATGGGAGTGGTTTCGTTGTGTTTAGGAATAACAGCATTAAAACATATTCGTGTTTTTCCACAAGATAAAGGGAAAGTTTTGGCTATCATTGGTGTTGTTTTAGGAACATTGGATACATTAGCAGGATTCTTAATATTTTTATAAGTCAATATCTATTCAAAAAGCCTCTATGAGGCTTTTTTTTGTGAAAATTTCAAAATTTGTTATAATGAAAATGAGGTGATAAGATGCCAACAATAGGAATTCCATTCAAGTATTATCATTTAAAAGATAATCGATGCATTTTATATTTAGGAGAAAAAATGAGACGATGTGTACAAAAAGCCGGTGGTTTTGTATTACCACTTGTTCCTGTACAAGACGTTGATTATATGGATACTAGGTATCATGAATTTAAAGAGTTTACAGAAACAGAAAAAGAAGAAATAGAAAAGTACTTAGATATGGTAGATGGAGTCTTATTCTCTGGAGGATATAAGTTAACTCCATGGGATGAGTATTTATTAAAAAGATGTATTGAAAGAAATATTCCTACATTAGGAATTTGTTTAGGAATGCAGATGATGGGTGGGTATCCAAATGGAATACAAACCGATAAACTAGAAGACGATTCTCATTTTCAAGAGTCAGATGAAGAACTGTCTCATATGGTAACAATAAAAAAAGATTCCAAATTATATGAAATATTAGGAAAAGAAGAAATTCTAGTAAATAGTTTTCATCATTATCATGTAAAGAGTAGTCATTTGTTTAAAACAACTGCTTTTTCTCATGATGGAATCATTGAAGCGGTGGAACTTCCGAATCATATATTTTGTATGGGAGTACAATGGCATCCAGAAGTAAGTTATGATTTTGATGAAAATTCAAAAAAAATCATAGATAC
>CAMNDO010000060.1 GCA_946535455.1 uncultured Caryophanales bacterium | reverse complement strand
ATCTTTATCACCACTCTTACCTTTTCATTGTATCATGTTATGAAAAAAATTGCACAAAAAAAGTGGATAACCACCTTTCATTACGATACCAATGATTGTGTTGCAGAAATTTCTGCTGCTTCGTATTGATTTGCTTGTGTAGTAATTGTGCTTTGATATTCCCTTAACACTTCACAAAATTGTTTACATTTTGGTTCGATTGTAGTCTTAAACATTGTAATAACTTCATCTGATCCTGCACTTACCCAATGCTCTCCTGTTAATGAATTCATCACATTGGTAGTATTTGTAAGCATTGTTTGTATTTCATTAATGTGCTTAGGGATTTCTGTTGCTACAGTGCTACGAACTTCATCATATTTTACCTTAAAAGTATTTGACATAATAATACCTCCTTATTTTAACACGTTTTTACTAATTACCAATTCTATTTGACATTGCTGTATTGTCTGCTTCCGTTTGGTCCATAGTGATTCCTGCTTGTATAACTCTATCACCTTTGTCCTCTAATAGTGCCTGAAAGCCAGATAAAATGTTACTAAATTCTTCATATTTCCCCATTAATGCTTGAACAGCTGGTCCCTCTGGCCATAATTCGTGTAAGTGATTCATAAAAGCACTTAGTGAACTTAATGTTGCTGCAAATTCAGCAGCTTGATTTTTCACTTCTTGACCATCTTGAATCATTTCTGCTGGCATTGCAGATAATCCGCCGATATTGCTCATATATAATCCTCCTATCTAAATTCATTATATAATAGTTTTTTTGCATTTGACAACTTTTCTTGCACTTACTTTACATATTGCTGGCAAAATTTGCCAACTCTTCCTCTAATTCTTCAATCTTTTGAGAAGCCGTTTTGACAAATTCTCCTAAAGCCGATATATACTTTGATGTTTCTCCTACTTGACGCACTTGTTCTGTATTAGCATTCGTAAATGAAGTTTTTGCCATACCATTCCAAGAAGATAAATGACTATCTACTTTAGAAGAATACTCATTCGCAGCAGAATTTAAATCATTTGCTAATTGACATAGTTTTTCTCCTGAGGAATACACTTGTGCAAAGTCACACACATATTTTGCCATAGGACACTCCCTCCTTTGAAGTATCATTTAGATACTATTATCTTACCATTTTATCCCAGATAAATCACATTTTTTTCAAAAGAATATCATCAATTGACACTTTTACTTTCTTAAAATCAGTTTACCAAATGTTTGGAATAAGCTTTTACCAAATATTTTATGTGTTACTTTACTCATATGACAATAAACAAAGTAAACAATCATTCCAACCACCATATTCCAAAGAATGGAAAGAAGATTCATCATACGATGATCAAATGAAATTGGAATAAAAATCTTCAGAATAGATAATACAACAACCATTAATAAAGAAGCACACATAATATCAATAAAGTTTTTTAAACTGTCTTCAAAATGGATTCCATATTTTCTTCTTAAAATGATAAAAGCCGCCACTAAAGAAACACAATACCCTAAAATACTTGCGGTAATAACACCGTAATAAGCTGGTAAATGCATTTCTTCAAACACCAAAATAAAGTAACGATTGAATAGTATTTTTATGAGTACTCCTACTAGTAAACAAAGGAATACACTTTTTTGATCTTTTAATGTTTGTAATATCGTAACCATTACCGTAAAAATTCCAATCGCAAGACCAACAAAAATATAATAACTTAAAATACTAGGTCCATATAGACTATTTCCATAAAATAGAATCCAGATTGGTTTTGCTAAAAAGCTAATTCCTAATGTCATAGGAATCATGAAATAAAATAAGATTCCTAATGCTTGATTGATTTTTTTATTCACATCTTTCATTTCTTTTTTCACAATACTTTCCGTTAAATTAGGAATTAAACTAACCACAACTCCTGTGGAAATAGAAAGCAGAATCATATTAAACTTAGCCCCCCAAGTCGATAAAATTCCATATATATTTTCTGCTTGTACTGGAGTATAAGAAGCAAAATGAACGAGTGCTTTCACAACTGTTACCATGTCCACGTAATTATAAATAGATTTAAACACATCAATTAAAATGAAAGGAATCGAATAAAGAAAAATCTTTTGAATAATCATTTTATCGGTAATTTTTGGTTCATTCACTTCCCTGATTTTTTCATTAAACTTCGATCTGTTTTTATACTTTTTAATAGCTAAGTACAAATAAGAAAGAAAGGCTCCTGCAGTAGCTCCTAAAAGCGCAATCGCAACAGCAGATGGTAAAGATAAATGAAATGTTGAAATTGCAAAATAACTACCTAAAATAATAATCGAAACTCTTATGATTTGTTCAATCACTTGAGAAATCGATGGAGGACTAAATAAACGATGTCCTTCAAAATATCCTCGATAAATACTAAGAACGGGTACGATTAAAATAGCTGTTCCAATCACTCGAATGACAAATGTCACATCCGCAATGGTATTTCCTCCTGTCACATCTCCTAAAACAGCCCTAGCTAGTAAAGGTGCAAATATTAAAATCAGTAAGAAACAAGTAAAACCTAATAACCAAGCAATCCTTTTTCCTAATACAAATACTCTTTTTTTGGTTTGATAATACCCTAATGTTTGATATTCCGATACAATTTTACTAATCGCAAGAGGAATTCCCAACGATGCTAAAGACATGAACAATGTATAAATGGTATAGGCATATCCATACAATGCCCCTCCTTGTTCTCCAATAATGGCATAAAAAGGCACAACATAAAATAACCCTAGTATTTTAGAAATCACAATTCCTAAGGTTGTAATCATTGCTCCTTTTACAAAAGTCCCTTTTCGCATCGTAATATTCTTTCTCATATATCCTCCGATAATTGTATTATACCACAAAAAAAGTCTTTCTAAAAGAAAGACTAAGAATTCCAAGGATTGGCCGGATCATCATCCGTAGGATCCCATCCACGATTTGGACTACTGCCATCAATTTTTATGGCACTTGGTTTGCTAATACCACTTGGAATCTCTCCATCATAAATATGAACAGGAGTTCCAACTGGAATATTGTAATAAATCCATTTCACATCTCGTACTGCCATACGAACACATCCTGCGGAAGCCTGTGTTCCCAGTTTGTTGTATTCTTCCCACTCTAAATCTCCTTTATTTTTCGTGTAATAAGGAACGGAATGAAACAAAATGCTTCCTACAATACGAGTAGTATATTGACCCCAAACTCCTCCATATAAAGATCCCCAAGTTCCCGTTCTCTCTTTGCTTGTAGAATAAGAACCAACGGGAGTCGCATTATTTTTTCCTGTTGAAGAAACAAAGACTTTCACAACATTGGTATATTCTCCATTGCCATCTACTCCATAAACAATAACGACATTTTGATTTCGAATGACATCAATTTTATAAGGTTTTTGTGGCTTTGAAATGACTTTCACTTGAATGGTTTTTGAAGATTCATTTCCACTTTCATCTTTTGCTTTCACTTCAATTGGATATGTTCCGATCTTATTTTTATCATATTCTCCATGAAAC
This sequence comes from uncultured Caryophanales bacterium, assembly GCA_946535455.1. GTDB lineage: Bacteria > Bacillota_I > Bacilli_A > RF39 > UBA660 > UBA3789. The sequence goes on along the minus strand of CAMNDO010000060.1, from coordinate 1,378 downwards.
TGACATTCTACTTCTCCATCTACTTCATCTACACAATGAGTTTTAGAAGATAAATCTACAGAATTGTTTAAGTAGATAGAGAAATTTTCTCCTTGTATCACAGGAGGTTTTTCATCTTTTACCAAAGAAAAAGTAACTCTTTTGGTAATTCTTTTTTTCTCTAATGATTCAAATTCTTGATATGGTTTTCTTTTTTGAAATTCAATTGTTTTATCCAATAATACAACATCTTCTATATGATTTTTTAAGTACTCTAACGATTCAATATCTTGATGAAAAACATCAATATCCTCTTTTAAACTTTCTCCATACTTTTTGATTTCTTTTTGTTGAATTTTTCTCATCAAAGTTCCATATTTCGTCTTAGAAGGATATTTCTTAGAAGATAATTTCAATATATCTTTTTGGTTTTTTTCCAAAGAAACAATCATTTCTTTTAAGTATTCCACTCTCTTTGGTATTTCTTCATTCATTTCTTCTTTCTTTTCAAAGTGAAAAATACTTTGATACTCTTTTTCTTGAATTCGATCATATCGTACTTGATATAACTCTACATATTTTAATAATTCTTTTGTTACTTTAGAATCATAAGAAATACGACTCTTCTTTTGAATGGTTTTCTTTGCTTTTTGATAATCTTCTCTTTTTTGAAATAATTGATTGATTACTTTTACTTTATTTTCTGTTTTTTGATATTCTATTTTTTCAAAAAGAAAAGGCAAAGAAATCCCAAGAATCATGAAAAAAGAAACAATTCCTATTATGATATACTTCTTCATACTTTCACCAACAACATTATATCATATCTTATGTCTTTTCAAAGTAAAGAATCATAGCCGAAAAACAAAAGATTTGTTCTTCTTCATAAATACTAGTACTCACTTGATATTTAATATCAATGACTTCCACAGAAGAAGAAAGAAAATCATTAATATCTTCCTCTAAATCTTTTTCATCTTCTGCATCAAAAATAGCTACTTTCATTCTATCACCAGGATTATTATAAAAAAGAAGATGGAAAAAACTTGTCAAAAAAAATATTCCTATTTCTTTTGGAATATTTTTTTATCTTGTGAAACATCAGATTCTTCTTGTGCAAATTGAAATAGTTTTGGAGTGACATACATATCATCTCCATCGATATCGGTATTTTTTCGTTCTTCTTTTTTCAAACGTTCATTGATATCCAATTCAATAATAGAATCACAAATTTTATAACGATAAAATAATTTAATCGCACGATAATCATTTTCTCCAATTGCCTTATTCATTGCGGTATGATATTCTGTTCTTTCATTGGTTTTAATATAAACAGGAGGTAACCCACTATCTTCTAATAATCGATTAATAAAAGCACGAATGGTTCTTCCATTTCCAT
>CAMNDO010000059.1 GCA_946535455.1 uncultured Caryophanales bacterium | reverse complement strand
ATTAGAAGTATCCAAACCAACCGTTATCATCAAAGAAGAAAATGGACAAAAATTAGAACCCTATGAAGAATTACAAATTGAAGCTCCTGAAGACTCTATTGGAAGTGTCATTGAACAATTAGGAATGCGTGGAGGAAAACTTCAAAATATGACGAACTTTGAAAATCAAGTGCGAGTATTATATGAAATTCCTTCTCGTGGATTAATTGGATTTTCGACTGACTTCATGACATTAACCAAAGGGTATGGAATTATGAATCATTCTTTCAAGGAATATCAGCCATATGAGAATGGAGTGATTGGAGAAAGAAAACTAGGTGTTTTGGTTTCCATGGAAAATGGAAATGCAACCGCATATGCGATTGGAAATTTGGAAGACCGTGGAGTAATGTTCATTGAACCAGGAGAAGAAGTTTATGAAGGTATGGTAGTAGGAGAGTGTAATCGTGATAATGACTTAGCAGTCAATGTCGTAAAAGGAAAACAATTAACCAATACCCGTGCTTCTGGAAGTGATCATACGGTAGTCTTAAAAAGACCAAGACCGATTACATTAGAATATGCCATGGATTATATTAATTCCGATGAGTTAATAGAAGTAACACCAAACTTTATTCGTATTCGAAAAAAGATTTTAAATACAGAAGAGAGAAAAAAATTCGATGCAAGAACAAAAAACAACTAAAAAAGTTGTTTTTTTGTTGGCTATTTACTTTCCTTTTGATATAATGAATATATAAGATAGAGGTGAGTGTTGATGAGTCAAGAAAAAAATTGGGGGGCTAGACAGAACGCGACACAACAAGTACAAATGACACAAGAAGAATTACAAAAAACACAAGTACTAAACCTACAAGCAGTAGAAGCAGTAGCTCGTTATGAGAGAAGAACTAGTAAAAAACCAGCTATTTTTGTAGGGATTCTAGGAATCTTATTATTAGTATTTGGTTCATCCTATCATGTGTACAATCAGTATCAAGCAAAAAAAGCAGAGGAAAAGAGAATTGAAAGCCGTAAAACAGAAGTGAAAAAAGATCCTATCAAAGAAGTGGTTTGTAGAAAACTAGGGGAAGAAGCTGAAAAAGGAGTCGATACGGATTATACCATTCAATATACTTTTGAAGATAAAGTCTTAACAAAAATTGTAAAGACACATTTGGTAAAATCAAAGGTAGGAGATGAAAGGGGTCCAAAAGAAGTAGAAGCTTTAATTTCTGCTTATCAACCTTTCTTAATTTCTATTAGTGGATATCAAGTAACGGTAGAACCAAATGCAGAAAAAACAGAATTAACAACGATAACAACATTAGATTTTAAAAACTTTGATCCAGAAACTGTTTTGGTTCCACAACAAAATTATTTCACAACGAGAATTGATTTCGAACCAACAGATGATGAAATGAAAATTAAATCCGAAATGATACAAGAAGGATTCACATGTCAATAAAAAAAACTGCTTATGCAGTTTTTTCATTTTTCTTCATCGTACGAATTTCTTTTGCAGAAAGACGAACTTTTTTACCGTCTACTCCTTTATAAACTTGTAAATTAATATTTTGTCTCTTTTTCGTAGCATTTAAAGCATGAGATCTTTGATTTTTTACATTTCCTGTTCTTTGTGAAACATTTACTGCCATGTTATCCCTCCTTTGGTTTATCTCTTTCGCTTAATAATTCTAACATAGAACCAAGAGAAAGTCAAACATTTCAAGGGAAAAATTCTATTTCTAGAAAACATCTTTTGTGTTAGAATAAAGACAAGGAGGGATTCTATGTATATTCCGTTATTCAATAAAACCAATTATACATTATTATCTAGTTTATTAAAAATAGATGATTTAGTTTCTTATGCGAAAAAAAAGAATATCCCTTCGATTGCGATTGCGGATCAAAACATGTTTGGGACCATGGAATTTATCAAAAAATGTGAAAAAGAACAAATCAAACCCATTATTGGATTAGAAGTCAAATTAATGGATTATTCCGTTGTTTTATACGCAAAAAATTATAAAGGATATCAAAATCTAATCAAGCTTTCTACTCTTCAAAGTGAAAGAGTATTAACCGAGGAAGATTTAAAAAAATATTCGAAAGAACTGATTAGTGTCTTACCTTTTTCTCATAAAGAAAAATGGAGCATAGTAGAAAATATTTATGTGGATTTATATTTAGGATATCAAAATAAACAAGAAGAAAAAGAATCTAGAATTTTAACAGAGAATATTGTGTTTTTTAGAGAAAACTTATATTTAGAAGAAAAAGAAGGAGAATTTTTACCTTATCTTTACCGAATTCGTGATGGAAAAACAATTGCGGATGTTTTGGATGAGAGTATTGAGAATCATTCTTTAGATTGTTCTTTTGAACGATTTAGTGGAGAAGAAGGAATTCAAAATACGAATCAGATTGCGGATGAATGTCATATTGTATTTCCAGAAGAAAAAAATCTACTGCCTATTTATGATGTTCCAAATCCAGATCAATATTTATTTCAACTATGTAAAAAAGGATTAGAAAAACGTTTAGGAGGAAAAGTCCCAAAAGAATATCAAGACCGATTGGTATATGAATGCACAGTCATTAAAGATATGGGATTTTCCAATTACTTTTTAGTGGTTTATGATTTTATCTTATTTGCGAAGAAAAACAAAATATTAGTGGGTCCAGGAAGAGGTAGTGCAGCAGGTAGTTTAGCAGCATACTCTTTAGGAATTACGGAAATTGATCCGTTACAATATGATTTATTATTTGAAAGATTTTTGAATCCAGAAAGAAAAACGATGCCAGATATTGATACAGATTTTCCAGATAATAAAAGGGATATGGTAGTAAACTATGTACAAGAAAAATATGGAGAAAAAAGAGTCAGTGGAATTATTACTTTTGGAACAATGGCTGCGAAACAAGTAATCAGAGATGTTTCTAGAGTCATGAATATTCCCATTTATAAAGTAGATTCTCTTTGTAAGTTTATTCCAAATTTTTCAAAAGAAAAACTAGAAGATATTTATGAAAAAAATGCTTCTTTCAAAGCAAGAATTGATAGTGATACTATCCTTTCTGATATGTTTCAAGTAGCTAAAAAACTAGAAGGATTTCCTAGACATACTTCTTCTCATGCGGCAGGAATCGTGATGAGTCAGGTGGATTTAGACGAAGTGATTCCTTTGGTAAAAGAAGATAATATGTATCTAACAGGATATTCTATGGAATATTTAGAAGACTTAGGATTACTGAAGATGGATTTCTTAGTATTAAAGAATTTAACGTTAATCGATAATATTATTCAAGATGTAAAAGAAATCTATGGAAAAGAAATTGAGTTTAATGGGATTCCATTAGATGATAAAGAAGCTCTTCATATTTTTGAAACGGCTAATACATGTGGTATTTTTCAATTTGAATCTTCTGGAATGAGAAACTTTTTAAGAAAATTAAAACCAAATACCTTTGATGATATTGTTGCGGCAATTGCTTTGTTTCGACCAGGAGCTGCTTTAAATATTGATTCTTACATTAAAAGAAAACATGGAGAAGAAAAAGTAACATACTTAGATCCTTCTTTTGAAAATATTACAAAAAATACGTATGGATTTTTAATTTATCAAGAACAAATTATGCAAGTAGCTCATACGTTTGCGGGATATTCCTTAGGAGAAGCGGATATCTTAAGAAGAGCAATGAGTAAGAAAAAAGTAGATTTGTTAAAATCAGAAGAAGAGAAATTTATTCAGAAAAGTATGGAAAAGAATCATACTTATGAGCAAGCAAAAAAAGTATTTGATTTGGTTTTGAATTTTGCAGGATATGGTTTTAATAAATCTCATTCTGTTGTATATTCTATTATTGCTTATAAAATGGCTTATTTAAAAGCACATTATCCAACAATCTTCTTTGCCAATTTATTAAGTAATGTGATTGGTAGTGAAACCAAAACCAGTGAATATATAATGGAAGCAAAAGCCAATAAAATAGATGTAGAAAAACCAACCATCAGTAATAGTGAAAATAAGTACATTGTAAAAGAAGATAAAATTATTTATCCTATTTCGAATATCAAAGGAGTAGGAGTTGTGGTTTCTGATCAAATTAAGAAAGCAAAAGAAAAAGGACCGTTTACCGATCTCTATGATTGTTTGAGTCGTTTGATGATTGCGGGAGTAGGAAAAAAAGTAATAGAAGATTTAATCTATGCAGATGTATTTCATGAATTTGGTTATAATCGTGCAACCTTAATTTATAATTTAGATAGTTTAATGAATTATGCTGAATTAACCAAAGATATTGATCCTAGTTTAGTGATGAAACCAGAAATTGAATTTCAAACGGATTATACGAATGAAGATTTATTAGAAAAAGAAAAACAAGTTTTTGGATTTTATTTATCTTCTCATCCTACTACGATGTATCAAAAAGATAATCCGTATTGTATTTTCTTAAATCAAATAGAAGATTATTTTGATAAAACAATCGATGTATTAATCTTAGTGGAAAAAATCAAAGTCATTACTACGAAAAAAGGAGATAAGATGGCATTCATAACAGGTAGTGATGAAACCACTTCCAAAGACTTTACTATCTTTCCAAAACTATGGGAAAAGTATTCTGATATCGAAAAAGGAAATTTATTAAAAGTAAGAGGAAAAGTAGAAAAAAGATTAGATTCTATGCAGATTATTGTAGAGAAAATAAAATATTTACAAGGGGAAAAGAAAGATGAAGAAAGATAATATTTATAAAATGATGTCTATTTTATTTCTTTTGGATCAATGGATAAAATTTATGATTCGAAGATGTTTTTCTTTGAATCAAATTAGAAAAATTATTCCAGGATTCTTTTCTCTTACCTATGTTAAAAATGCAGGAGCTGCCTTTTCTATATTAGAAAGACAATCCTTTTTCTTGGTTATGATTAGTATGCTAGTGATTATCCTACTACATCAATATATAAAAAAAGAGAAAACAATCTCTCAAATACAAGGTATTTCTCTCGGAATGATTTTGGGTGGAAT
>CAMNDO010000058.1 GCA_946535455.1 uncultured Caryophanales bacterium | reverse complement strand
CAGACCAAAAGAGAATGATGGAAGGTGGTATTGAAAATATCACGTCCGTTTTGCATGATTTTCAAATTTTACCAAATGAAGGATATTCTTTTGGAGGAGAGTATGGTCCTTATCAGCAAAGTGAAAGAGCAGAGATTTATCAAACTTATGTAAAAGATTTGATTGTGAATGGATATGCTTATCCTTGTTTTATGACAGAAGAAGAAATTCAAAATATTCGTGAAGAACAAGAAATTAATAAAACCAAGATTGGTATTTATGGTGTTTATGCAGTAGATAGAGATTTATCACTAGAAGAAGTGAAAGAAAAACTAAAAAATAACGAAGAATATGTGATTCGATTAAAATCTCCAGGAGATCCATCAAAAGAAATTGAAGTGGTAGATTGCATCAAGGGAAAAATGAAGTTTCCAGAACATAACGTAGATACGGTTTTATTGAAAAAAGATGGAATTCCAACGTATCACTTTGCACATGCGATCGATGATCATTTAATGCATACCACACACGTGATTCGTGGAGATGAATGGGTATCTAGTTTACCTCTTCATATTCAATTATTCGAAGTGTTAGGTTTTGAACCTTTAAAATATGCACATATTGCACCAATTACCATTAAAGATCAAGAAACAGGAAATATTCGAAAAATTAGTAAGAGAAAAGATCCTTGGTTTGGTGTCAAATATTATGATGAGAATGGAATTCCTATTGATGCGTTACATCTTTATCTAGCAACCATCACGAATACGAATTTTGAAGAATGGTATTTGAATCATCCAGAAGAAAAAATAGAAGATTTTACTTTCTCGTTTGAAAAACAAGCAGTAGGGGGAACTTCTTTTGATGAAGCAAAACTAACCAATCTTTGTAAAACATACTTCTCTAGAAAAAGTGGAGAAGAAGTCTATGAAGAAACACTATCTTGGGCAAAGAAACATGATGAAGAATATGCAAAATTATTAGAAGAAAATAAAGAAAGTATGATCCGTTTCTTCCATATTGAAAAAGATGGACCAAGACCTAGAAAAGATATTTCGAAATATAGTGAAGTGAAAGAAGAATTTAGTTATGCGATAGATTCTTTATTTGAAAAAGAAAACTATGCTAAATTAGATACTGATAAAAGTTATGATGTGGAAATGGTGAGAAATTATTTTGAAAATATATTTGATCCAACATTAAGTCATGATGATTGGTTTGCACAAGCAAAAGAGTATTCCGTATCCTTAGGATATGCGGCTAGTCCAAAAGAATATAAACAAGAGCCAGAAAAGTATAAAGGTCATGTAGGAGATGTTTGTGAAGCAATCCGTGTTATGATTACAGGAAGATTACAGTCACCAGACTTGTATTCTATTATGCAAATCCTAGGAAAAGAAAAATGTTTAGAAAGAGTATCTTTCTTTGAACAAAAATAAGCACGAAAGTGCTTATCTTTTTGACAAGTTTTGTCAAACGAAAAAAAAAGGTTTAGAAAAATAAATGAGTATGATATACTAGTATAGGAAGAATCATAGAGGGAGTGAAATCCATGGAAGAAATCGATTTAAAAGAATTATTGGATTATTTTAAAGGAAAATTTGTATGGATGATTATAACAGTTTTATTATTCATTGGAATTGGAAATGTTTATAATATTCTAACAAGAATTCCTATGTATAAGAGTGATACTACCATTTTGTTAGTGAATTCTGCTTCTACGGATGGAAGTTATAATTCTACGGAATTACAACTCAATAAAAGTTTAGTAGGAACGTATTCTGAAATTATTAAGTCAAGAAGAATACTAGACCCCGTGATTAAGAATTTAGGGTTAGATTATTCTTATGGGAAATTAAAGAATAATATTTCAGTATCTTCTATTGCGAATACCGAAATTATTCAAATATCCGTAGGGGATAGTGATCCAGAACTTGCTTCTAGAATAGCTAATGAGATTGCGAGTGTATTCTCGATTGAAATTCAAAAAATCTACAAATTAAATAATATTTCTGTCGTGGATAAAGCAGTGGATAGTGTAAAACCATATAATATTAATTATATGAAGGATAATTTCATTTATATTGCTGCGGCACTTATTCTATCCTTCGGAGTGATCTTTGTGATGTTCTATTTTGATACGACAATTAAAACAAGTGAAGAAATTGAAAATAAATTAGGTTTAACAGTGGTTGGTATTGTACCAAAAGTAGAAAAGGAGTTGTAAGATTATGGCTCGTAAAAGTAAAGATTTAATTATTACCAAAAATCCAAAATCCTTATTTGCAGAATCGATTCGTAGTATTCGTACCAATCTAGCTTTTGCTTCTTTAGATAAAGATGTTAAAATTATCATTAATACGTCTCCAGAAGCAGGGGATGGAAAGAGTTTCATTACTGCAAATTTAGCGATTGCTTATGCACAAGAAGGAAAAAAAGTATTATTGATTGATGCGGATTTAAGACGTGGTAGACAACACGAAATATTTGAAGTTATGAATGTGACAAGTGGAGGATATTCCAATTTGATGTTAAACTACAGAGATGGAATGAGTTTTGAAGAGTATATTTTCCCAACATTTGATAAAAATATTGATATTCTACCAACAGGACCAACACCACCGAATCCAGTAGAATTAATTGGTAGTAGAAATAATAAAAGAGTCATCGATGCCTTAAAGAGAAGTTATGATTTAATTATTATGGATTGTGCACCAGTGATTGGGCTATCAGATGCGCTTATTCTCGCAACGATTTCGGATATTAATTTAGTAACCATCTCTTCAAGAAAAACCAAAATGGAAAGTTTGGAGAGAGTGAAAAAAATATTTGATCAAAATAATTTAAAAATTGATGGTGTTATCTTCAATAAAGCACAAATGACAGGAAATAGTTACTATAGTTATTATTACAGTGGTGACTATTATGGAGAAAGTAAAAAGTCATCATGAAAGATATACATTCCCATTTGTTATATGGGATAGATGATGGATGTAAAGATCAAGAAGAATCCATCAAAATATTAAAAAAACTAAGAGATGCAGGAGTTACGGATTTAATACTAACTCCTCATTATATTGAAGATACCAAGTATAATTGTAATAATAAAGAGAAGATTAAAATCTTTCGTGAATTTCAAAAAAGAGTAGAAGAAGAAAATATTGAAGTAAATTTATATTTAGGAAATGAAGTGTTTTTCACGAATGATTTTATTTCTTTAATAAATGAAAAAGAAATATTACCTTTGCAAAATAGTAAATATATTTTGTTTGAGTTTTCTATGGGTAAAATTTATAGTAATGCTCTTCCTATTATCAGTAATTTAACAAGAAAAGGATATGTTCCTATTATGGCTCATCCAGAAAGATATCCTATCTTTCAAAAAACACCAAATATGGTAGTAGACTATTTAAAAGGTGGAGTCCATTTACAAGGAAATCTGACTTCGTTATTTGGAAAATATGGAAGAAGAGCGCAAAAAACATTACAATATTACTTAAAAATGAAATGGATTTCTTTTTTAGGAAGTGATACACATCATGATGTAAAATGGAATTCGAAGAAACTAGAAAAGAAATTATTGCGAATTACAAAAGATCCTGAATACGTCAAGGAATTAATGGAAGAAAACTTTGATCGTATTGTATATAATCAAGATTTAGGAATGGTAGATTCGAGAGAATGGTAAAAAAAACTTGAAAAAAAGAGTAAAATGTGTTATAATATGGACGCTTAAGAAAAAGCATCCATTTTAATAACTTAGGGGGTATTATTATGAATGGAGAAGTCAAGATGTTAACAGATAATGATACAATTACAATTTTTTTGAAGCTAAAGAAAATCATTTATTTGAGTATCAAAAGGGTTTTTGATATTTTGGTTTCTATTGTTGGTTTATTATTATTAATGCCAGTGGCTTTGTTTATCAAAATCGCATATATGTTAACAGGTGATTTTAATCGTATATTCTTTGTACAAGAGAGAATTGGAAAGAATGGAAAATTATTTAAATTCTATAAATTTCGTTCTATGGTTCCTAATGCCGATGAAATTTTATTAAAACATTTAGTAAAAGATCCAAAACTTGCAGAAGAATATAGAATCAATAAAAAATTAAAAAACGATCCTAGAATTACAAAAGTAGGAGGATTCATTAGAAGACATTCACTAGATGAATTGCCACAATTTATTAATGTATTCTTAGGAGATATGAGTGTCATTGGAAATAGACCATATCTTCCAAGAGAAATTCCAGATATGGGTGAATACTATGAAGATATTATCAAAACAAGACCTGGTATTACAGGACTTTGGCAAGTATCTGGACGAAATGATGTATCCTTTAAAAAACGTTTAAAACTAGAGAAAGAATACTCTAATTGTGCAGGAATTAAAATAGATATTAAAATCTTTTTCAAAACATTCAAGGTAGTAATCTGTGGATGGGGAGCAAAATAGATATTTCATATCTATTTTTTTTGTGTTACAATTTGTAGTTCTTTTTAGAATACAAAATATGTTACATATTTATAAAACGATTTAGCGATAATCATTCTCTACAACAACTGCAACTCAATTTGGAACCCAATGGGTTCCATTTTATGCTTGAGAAAACTTCACTCTTTAATAGTGGTTCTTTTATCTCGCTATAATAATTCACAAAAATCACCTCTGAAAATGCACTGTAACAAAATTGTATTTTTCTTGCAAAAGCAAGTTTTTATAAATTCAAAATCAATATATCCTGAATTTTCATTTTTCCCTATAGGAATTTTAAAAATTCTAGAAAAAAACACTATCCAAAAAACTTTTTTCGATTATCTTAAAAAAAGTTTATAAATTGTCAAAAAACAAAGACTTATTTCGAAAAATATGATAAAATGAAATAGGTTGTAGAATACAAAAATGACATTTGATTTTTGAGGTGTAACTTATGGAAGAAAACACAAATCAAACTCCAATACGAGTAGCTCATATTATAGGTAAATGGGTTGGCGGTGGAGTAGAAGCTGTAGTAATGAATTATTATAGACATATTGATCGTTCAAAAATACAATTTGATTTTATTTGTGATGAAGATTCTACTGATATTCCATATGAGGAAATAG
>CAMNDO010000057.1 GCA_946535455.1 uncultured Caryophanales bacterium | reverse complement strand
GCTTTCCCAATTTCACTATACATTGTTGATATAAAAAGAAATCCAATCCATAGTGACAAACCAATGAGTTTTGGTTGATAGTGTATATCATGATTTTTCAAAAACATGATAAGAAAAAATATCCATAATAATTGAAAATGATATAAATCAAACAAAGGAATACTATTGATTAAGAAAAAGAAAAAATAACCATAATCCATATTCTTTTTCTCTTTTCGAATAAACAGGAAAACAATCACGATTAATAGAATAGTCATATAAAAGTAGATACTTCTTATTCTTCCATTTTTAGCTCCAAAATCCAGTAATCCAAAGAAGCAAATATCTAAGAAAGAAAAGAAAGATGAAGTAAATAATAAATAGATTCCAAAAATAAGAATAGGAAGAACAAATCCAACCATCCTTTTTTTCAATTTTTTGGGTGTTTGATAATAATACAAAGAAATCAGTATTAAAGGAAGTCCTACTGTTTGTTTAATCAAAAAAATGATAGCGTAAAAAAATCCTATGACATAATCATTTTTTTCTTTTTGTTCCAATTGTAATAATATCGTAAATAATAATAATAAAACGAAATTATAATTGGGAAATGTAACGTTCAACGGAAAAATCAAGAATGGTAAAATATAATATGTTTTTTCTTTCAACATCTGAAAGCAAAAATATAAAAACAGAGTAATGATAATAGCATTTTCTATATGAAACACTAAAATACTATTTCCAAAAATATGCATAGGGATTGACATCAAAAATGGGTATAAAGGAGGAATTACCATATTAAAATCACGATAAGGAATTTCCCCTAAATAGATTGCATGAGTAAACCCATAACTCCATACCTCATCTAAATTCATGGGACTAATCATTAGGTTATAAAACAAATAAACGATGAAAAATAAAACAAAGGGAATACTTTTTTTGAAAAATGTCATCTTATCACCAACCCTATTATAACAAAAAAACAATTATTTCGAAATAATTGTTTTATTCTTTTATTTCAAAATGATTTCCATTATCTAAATAAAGAATTCCTTTACGATTTTCCAATTGCTTAATCACATCATGATAATGATTTATCATTTTAAATTTTGTCAATGTCAAATACACCATGTTTCCGTCATCCATATATAGTAAAAACCGATCTTTATCAAAATCATTTGGTTGATATTCCATATCGCTGATTTTTAATAATACATCTTCTTTTACATTGGACATTGCTTCTATTAACTTTTTGAATTTTTTATCTGGAACATAATTGATTAATCTTGGAACCCTAATAAAATGATTCATATCCTCTTCTTGGATAGATGATTGATCTTCAAAATAATATTTCGAATCATTTTGACTATAAAAAATAGGTCGATTCTCTGTAATGTGAATCTCTAGTAAGAATTTCCATTTTTTATATATTTTTGCGTCTTGAATATAAACAGATTTTTTTAGTTCTTTTTCTAATTTATGATGATTGATTAACCAAAAATTTTGACTTTGATTCAGTTCTATATAATCTAAAATGTAATCATCTTTTAAATATGTTGTGTTTTGAATCAGAATATTTTTTACAGGGATTTGGAATAATAAATAAACACAAAAAGATAGTCCTAAAGCAATCATTAGTACTATTAAAAAACTTCTCGTTTTCATTTTTCGCTTTTTGACCATTTTTTTTGTCATACCATTACTCCCAATTTACAAATTCTTGTTCTATTTTTAAATCAATTCCATACTTTTCAAGTACTTTATCATGTGCTAAATCAATCAAATATTTAACGTCTTCCGCAGTCGCATGATCATAATTCACAATGAAATTGGCATGTTTATCACTAATCATAGCTCCTCCACGCTTCATTCCTTTTAATCCTACATCTTCAATTAATTTCCCTGCAAACTCACCTTCTGGATTACGGAATACACTTCCTGCGGAAGGATACTCTAATGGTTGAGATTCCATTCTTCGTTCTCTTCTTTCCCGAATGACTTCTTCAATGGCTTCTTTCTTTCCTTGTTGTAGTCGAATAATAGCCTCTAAACAAATATAATCTTTGTGTTTTTGTAAGAAAGAACTTCTATAATGGAAATCCATTTCTTTATTTTCTAATCGAATAATTTTATAGTCAGGAGTTAATACCTTAACACTTTCTACCACATAACCCATATCCGATTTATAAGCTCCCGCATTCATGTAGATAGAACCTCCTACACTACCAGGAATTCCTGCTGCAAATTCTAATCCTGTATATCCTCTTTTCGCAGCCATTAAACTTAGTCGAATTAATGGATATCCTGCTCCTACTCGTATTTTTCTACGTCCTAAAAATTCAATGTATGAAAATTCACTTAATCGAATTAATACACCATCATATCTTTTATCACTAAACAAAAGATTAGAACCATTTCCTAATACTTTATGTGGAATTTTCTCATCTTTTAAATAACGTAACAATTTAATCAAAGAAGAAATGTTTTTAGGATACACCATACAAGCAGCCATTCCTCCTACTTGATAGGTAGTATGCTTTTCTAATGAAACTTCTTCTTCTACTTTTCCTACATTTAATTTTTTTATTTCTTCTATTTGTCTTTTCATAAAATCACCTAATGATCCTTTTTGCTTCTTCTACAATTCTAGTTGCAGAATCATCTACCCCTAAGGATTTACTACTTTCTTTCATTTTGTCATATACTTCTTTGTGATCAAATAAGAAGTCAATTTCTGATATAATACTTTCTTTATTAAAATCTTTTTCTTCTACAATGACACAAGCACCATTCTCTTCTAATTCCTTTGCATTCTTATATTGATGATTATTCGTAACATAAGGAGATGGTACTAGAATCGCTGGTAATCCAATCGCAGTAATTTCTGCAATCGTAGAAGCTCCTGCACGAGAAATGATTAAATCCGTATCTTTTAATAAGCAAATGAAATCTTCTAAAAATGGAAGAATTTTTACATTTTCTGGTAAAGGAATATCTTGATAACTATCATAATATTGATTTCCGGTAATCATCAAAACTTGATAATTTTTATTTTGAAACTCTGGAATGATTTCTTTCATTTTTTCTGTCATGGTAGTACTTCCTAAAGAACCCATAACAATAACGACTAACTTTTTATTTGGATCAAATCCTAATTCTTTTTTCTCTTTCTTTTTCGAATCAATGATTTCTTCGCTACGAGGATTTCCCGTATATACCACCTTTGATTTTGGAAATTGTTGTAATCCACTTGGTAGCGATACACAAATTTTATTCGCAAAACTTCCAATAAAACGATTGGATACTCCTGGAATAGAGTTTTGTTCATGAATTAATACTGGAATTTTTTTCTTATGTGCCGCATACAAAACAGGTGCCGTAATATAACCACCTGCACCAATTACAATATCTGGTTTGAATTCTTGAATTTGTTTTTTGGCTTCTTTCACAGCTTTTCGAAATTGTTGATACACCTTAAAATTACCAAAGATGTTTTTTCGATTTAATCCCTTCATATCAATTCCTACATAAGGAATTCCTAACTTTGGAATAATATCTTTTTCCATACGATCTTTGGTTCCAATATATAAAATTTCACTATCTTTTTCTAATTCTTTTATTTTATGTATAATAGCAACAGCAGGATAAATATGTCCTCCTGTACCACCTGCGACTACAATGGCTCTCATCGAATCACTCCATTTAACAAAATTATATCATATTTTTCAAACATTCCATGCGAAAGAATGGAAATATCGTCTACTTTACATTTTATTCTTTTCTTCCTATTTGGCTACTGTTTCATTGTAAAAAGAACTTCCTTGTGATAAAATACAAAAAGAAATGAGGAACATTATGGAAAGTGTTGGAATTATTGCAGAATACAATCCGTTTCATAACGGACATCTTTACCATTTAGAACAAGTCAAAAAAAAATATCCAAATGCGGTTATTGTTTTAGTGATGAGTGGAAATTTTATGCAACGAGGAGATGTTGCGATTTTTGACAAATGGAAAAGAACCAAAATGGCACTTTCTCACGGAGTGGATTTGGTTATAGAACTTCCTTTCCCGTTCGCAACTCAATCTGCTGATTTTTTCGCAGATGGTGCGATTACTCTTCTAGAAGAATGTAAAGTATCTAAGGTGATTTTCGGAAGTGAATCCAATCAAATACAAGACTTAGAAACCATCGCAAAAACACAAATCGAAAACAAGGAATTGGATTCTTTGGTACAAGTGTATTCCAAATTAGGAAACAATTACCCAACCGCTTTATCTCTTGCATTACTTGATTTAACTGGAAAAAAAATTGAAACTCCGAATGATTTATTAGGAGTGAGTTACTTGAAGTCGATTTATCAAAATCAATATCAGATTCAAGCAGAAACCATTCAAAGAACTAATGATTATCATAATAAAGAGTTAGAAAAGAGTATTTCTTCTGCTACAGCAATTCGAGAAGCTTTAAAAGAAAAGAAAAGTATCGAGAATCAAGTTCCAAAAGATACTTTGCTATATTATGAAGATTTCCATTTTTTAGAAGAGTATTTTCCTATATTAAAATATTTAATTTTAACAGAAAAAGATTTATCCATTTATCAAACAGTAGATTCGGATATTGCTTCTACATTCCAAGAACATATCTTACATGTAAATTCATTAGAAGAACTCATTACGAGTATTAAAAGTAAAAGATATGCTTATAATAAAATTAAGAGAATGCTGATTCATATTCTTTGTCGTTTTACCAAAGAAAAAGCAAACCTTTTTCAAAAAATTTCTTATATTCGTATTTTAGGAATGAATGAGAAAGGAAGAAAATATCTTCATTCCATTAAAAAAGATCTTTCTCTTCCTTTGATTAGTAAAATTTCCAAAGAGAAAGATCCTATGTTAGAATACGAGATTGAAACTACTCAAATTTATGATTTATTTCAAAATCAATTACAAAAGAAAGAATATGATAGTTTTCCAATCATTATAAAATAAAAAACCAAGTTCAAAACTTGGTTTTCTTTATTTTGATCTTCTTATTTTTTTATCCGATTCGGAAAGCTGGGGCCACCCCCCCAGTAGTAGAAGCATTGTTGTAGGTAATGCGACCATCTCTATAGACATCGTAGAAACCGTTAGCACGATCAGAAGCAGCCGCACGCAGCCACCACCATGTATTGGTTCCGTTATTTTGTTTAATAGCATCTGTGTAACTTGTGTTATTGACTCCTTTTCCTAAATAATAATCTAATTGTCTTGATTGA
>CAMNDO010000056.1 GCA_946535455.1 uncultured Caryophanales bacterium | reverse complement strand
GCACTTGAAACCAAATGTCGGGAATACATTATCATAAAGAAAATATTAGTCAAATTGGAGTTTTTTATAATTCCAGAAGATTTTTTCTTGAATTTTTTATTTTCCTCTATACAAAAATAATTTTTGAATGATTTTTTCTATCAAAAAAAGCACTTTAGTGCTTTTTTAATTCTTCTATAATTCTTTTACTCGTATCATCAATATAGTCTTTTACTTCTTGAAAGTCTATGGTATAACTTTTTTCTCCTTGTGCATTTTGAATGATGATTCCCATTTTGTTTAATAATAAATCCAACTGATCTACTGGAACTTCTATCATGTCTGTGGTTGGTTTTTGGAATTCTTCATAAAATAAGGATAAATCTAATTCATAGGCATCTATAATTTGAGATGTTAAACTTGTATAATCTGAGTATAACAATCTCGTGATTTCTTCTTCATTCATTTCTTGTACAGTGCCATCTAATAATTGAATGGAATGAGATGTTGTAATTTTTGGTAAGAATTCTTCCATCCAAACTTTATCTGCATATAAATGAGTAAAATATCCTAAATCAAAAGCAGTATTTTTAAAATTAGGATATCGTTTGATAAATAATTCTAAATTTGGAGTATCTTCATTGATACTATTAATAGAAAAATGAGATTTTTCTTTACTGTCTCCAATTTGTCTTGAAATATCAGGTGCGATGGAACCTAAGAAATAGTCTTTTGTATTTCTGACATACGTATAGTCTAATACTTTTTTGGCAATGGCTAAATGCATTAATGATGATGCCATAAAATCCCTCCTATGATTCTTATTATAACATTCATTTTTTTTTCTTTGTTTCTTTTTAGTACTTTTTTTTAGGCTTTTACATATATTAAACTGGGAGGACGTTATGCCAAATTATAAAGAAATTGTAACCAAAGCGGTTATTGCGAAAGGAAAAAGATTATTTACATCACATCATAAAGTATCTGTGAGTAATCCCTCTACCATATTAGGTTGTTGGGTGATCAATCATCAATTTTCTGGAGTGAAAAAAGGAAATGACATTGTGATTGATGGAAGTTATGATGTGAATATTTGGTATTCTTATGACAATGATATGAAGACAGATGTTGTGAAAGAAACCAATTCGTATCATGAAGTAGTTCATATGCGAGAAGTAGAAGATATTTCTTCGGAAGAAGTCATTATTCGTAGTTTAAAACAACCTACATGTAGCAGTGTAGAAATAGAAGGACAAGACATTGTATATACGATTGAGAAAGAATTAGGAATTGAATTGGTAGGAGATGTAAAAGTGAAAATTGAAGCGAATTTAGAAGAAGAACCATGGGATGATATTTTAGAAGAAGACCCTTCTTTCGTAGAAACATTAGAAGATGATTTTATTGAAGAAAATGTAGATGTCAACAAAAAATAGTTGACATCTGTTTTTTTGTTTTGTATAATATCTTTGTTATTGAAGGAGGGATATTATGGCAGTTAAATTAAGATTAACAAGAATGGGTGCGAAGAAAAGACCAACGTATCGTATCGTAGCTACTGATTCTCGTCGTCCTAGAGATGGAGAGTATTTAGAATTAATAGGAACTTATTCTCCTATCGGTGAAGCTTCTGTAAAAATCAATGAAGAAGTTGCTTTAAAATGGTTAAAGAATGGAGCAATTCCTACAGATACTGTTCGTAATTTATTAAGTAAAGAAGGTATCATGAAGAAATTTGCAGATTCTAAGAAAAAGGGTAATGAATAATGGGATTAGTAGAATTAACAGAAGAAATTGTAAAATCTTTGGTACAAAATCCTGATGCAGTCAGCGTAAAAGAATTCCCTACAGAAGAAGAGAATGTTATGTTGATTCAAGTTATGGTAGAAGATGAAGATATGGGTAGAGTGATTGGTCGTGAAGGACGTACGGCAAATGCCATTCGTACCCTAGTACAAGCAAGTAGTGCTATCAAAGAAAATAAGTATATCAAGATTGACATTGATAAATTTTAGGAAGTCTTAGGACTTTCTTTTTTTTGGCCTCTGGTATATAATAATTTATGAGGTATCGATATGGAAAATAAACAAGCTTTACCCCAACATATTGGGATTATTATGGATGGAAATGGTAGATGGGCAACGAAGAGAGGATTGCCTAGAACCATGGGGCATAAACATGCTGTAGGAACCATTAAAGAACTTTGTAATCACATGATTGATTTAGGAATTTCTTATTGCTCTTTATATGCTTTTTCCACAGAAAACTTTAAAAGAGAACAACAGGAAGTTGATTATTTAATGGATTTATTTTTATCCATTTTTGAAAAAGAGTTTTCTTTTTTAAAAGAAAGAAATGCGAAGGTTTTGTTTTCTGGTAGAAGAGAACCATTATCCGATAAAGTATTACATGCGATGGATACTTTAATGGAAGAGACGAAAAATAACGATGGATTTGTTTTAAATATTTGTCTAAATTATGGATCTCATGCAGAAGTGATTGATACAACAAAAAAATTATGTGAAGCATATCAAGAAGGAAAAATTACATTAGATGAGATTACAGAAGAATATTTTCAAGAACATTTATATCAAAATTTACCTCCACTAGATTTTGTTATTCGTACGAGTGGAGAATATCGATTAAGTAATTTTATGATGTATCAAGCAAGTTATGCAGAGTTTTATTTTCCAAAAGTCCTTTTTCCGGATTTTTCAAAAGAAGAATTGGATAAAGCTCTTTTAGAATTTCAAAATAGAAATCGTAGATTTGGAGGATCAGAATGAAAAAAAGAATTTTAAGTGCTATTTTAATTTGTGCTATTTTTATCCCTTTTTGTGTAGTAGGAGAACTTCCTTTTGCTTTGTTTATGTCGGTACTGAGTTTATTAGGATTACATGAATTATTAAAAGTAAGAGAAAGTAAAAAACAATTTCCTTTTCTTTTAAAAGTATTTGCTTATGCTTTAACAGGATATTTTTGTTTATATAATACAGAGTCTATTGAGTTTTATTATTATTTTGATTATCGTGTCATGGCAGTACTTATTTTCTTATTTTTAAGTCCTATGGTATTTATTTCAGGAAAAGATCGATATAATTTAAATGATGCATTATTCTTAATTGGATCGGTATTGTTTATTGGATTTAGTTTTAATTTAATGATTATTACAAGAAATTATGATATTAGTTATTTAATATACATATTATTAATTACAACGATTACAGATACATTTGCTTTATTTACAGGAACATTAGTAGGAGAACACAAATTAGCTCCTCATATTAGTCCGAATAAAACAATTGAAGGATTAATTGGAGGGCTTGTGATGGGTACTTTTGTGGCGACTGCCTTTTATATGACAGTCATACATGCAAATGCATCTTTACCATTAGTGGTAGGAGCAACATTCTTACTTTCTTGTGTAGGACAATTAGGAGATTTGGTATTTTCTTCGATGAAGCGTTATTATGATGTGAAAGATTTTTCAAGATTAATTCCTGCGCATGGGGGAATACTAGACCGTATGGATAGTTTAATTTTTGTAACATTAGCATTTATTATGTTACTAGGTATATTATAGGAGGGATATTTTGACAATTTTACTTAATTTACTATTATTTATTATTATCCTTGGTGTCATTGTTTTTGTTCACGAAGCAGGTCATTTCCTTTTAGCAAAACTAAATGGTGTTTATGTTTATGAATTTGCGATTGGGATGGGACCTAAACTTTGTGGTTTTAAAAAAGGAGACACGGAATATAATTTAAGAGCCATTCCAATTGGAGGTTTTTGTCAATTAGCTGGGGAAGATTTAGACGATGATGATGCAAAAAAAGTACCTAAGAATAAAAGATTACAATCGAAGAAAGCTTGGCAAAGATTTTTGATTATGGTATTTGGACCAGTTAACAACTTTTTATTAGCCATTCTTTTATTATTTTTCATTGCTCTTGTATGGGGTGGAAATACGATGAATCCTGTGATTAGTACAGTGGAGAAAAACTCTGCTGCTGCATCTGTAGGATTAGAAAAAGGAGATCGTATTTTAAAAATTAATGGGCATAAAATTACGACAAATGATGATGTTTCTTTATACCTTGCTATAGCAGAACCTACGAAGAAAAATGAAATCGTCGTAGAAAAAGAAAATGGGATAGAAGAAACCTACTTAGTAAAACCAAAGAAAGTTGGAAAAGGAAAAGAAGTATCTTATCGATATGGAATTGGATTTAAACAAAAGAAAACTACTGGGTTTGTGAATGCGATTGTTTATACTTATAAAAAAACCATTTCGATGTTTAAACAAATGTTTATTACGATTGGAATGTTATTTACAGGTGGAGTAAAATTAAACCAACTAGCAGGTCCTGTAGGAATCTATTCTGTAGTAGGCGCACAAAGAACTGCTGGGATTGCGAATATTTTATATTTAATGGCATTTTTAAGTGTCAATGTAGGGTTTATTAATTTACTTCCTATTCCTGCTTTTGACGGAGGTCATATCTTATTTATCATTATTGAAAAGATAAAAGGATCTCCAATAAATCCAGATTTAGAGAACAAAATTCATGCCATATTCTTAATTCTTTTAATGCTATTGATGATAATAATTACATTTAATGACATTTTAAGATTATTTTAGAGGAAGATTTTCTTCCTTTTTTCTTTTTTCTTGTTATAATATAAGTAAAGATAGGTGATATTATGAAGGAAAAAGGTTTTACTTTAGTAGAATTGTTAGTGGCAATTGTTGTATTAGGAATCATTATGGCATTAGCTTTTCCAGTGATTCGAGAAGTACAATTGCAAAGTGAGAAAAAGAATTATGAGACGTATGCGATTGGAATGGTGAGTAGTGCAAGACTATATGTAGATTCCTATAATCAAGATATGTTTGGACATCATGATACAGGATGTGCTTATGTTACTTACCAAGAATTACAGGAAAAAGATTTATTGGAAGATGTATCAATGTCTCAAAAATCTTGTAATAGTGAAAAGACATTTGTAAGAGTTGTAAAACTAAAAAATCAATATGCATATGCATATTCTTTAGGATGCGGAAAAAAAGAAGATAATAAGCTAGAAGAAGTTAGTATGCTATTACCAGAAGATGCCGTTCATGAGATGGATCATGAGATGTGTAGAGGAAGAGAAGGAGCTAATATTAAAGTTAGTTTAAAACATGATGATAATTATGTAAGAAGAGCAAAGAGTCAAGTCAAATTAGAAAGTCCAACAGGAATTTCGAATCATGTAGTGATTTATGCGACATGGATTAAAGGAACCGCAAG
>CAMNDO010000055.1 GCA_946535455.1 uncultured Caryophanales bacterium | reverse complement strand
GACTTATGGCTTATAAAACAAGAAAGAAAAAAGTAAAAAAGAATGTACCAGAAGGTATGGCTCATATTCATTCTACTTTTAATAATACAATCACAACATTAACAGATAAAGAAGGAAATGTAATCAGTTGGGCATCATCTGGTGCGATTGGTTTTAAAGGAAGTAAAAAATCCACTCCATTCGCTGCAGGAATGGCTGCAGAGGCAGCTGGAAAAGCAGCATATGATATGGGAATGAGAAAAGTGGAAGTACATGTAAAAGGGTTAGGTCCAGGTCGTGAAACGGCAATCCGTTCATTACAAACTGCAGGATTAGAGGTAACTTCTATTTTAGATGTTACACCAATTCCACATAATGGATGTCGTCCACCAAAACGTCCTAGAGGATAATTTGGATTTTGAATAAGGTTTGTGAAATAAATAAAGGGAGGTTAGTTTCATGTTACAATTTGAAAAACCAATTTACAAAATAACAGATACCATTGAAAATAATTTCTATGGTAGATTTGAATTAGAACCATTAGAAAGAGGATTTGGTACTACAATTGGGAATGCATTAAGAAGAGTAATGTTATCATCATTACCTGGAAGTGCAATTAGTAGTATTAAAATCGATGGCGTTCTACATGAATTCCAAACAATTGATGGAGTTTATGAAGACGTTACAACGATTATCTTAAATTTAAAAGGAATCGTTATTAAGAATCATTCCAATGAGGAAAAAGTAATCAGCATTCACACTTCTAAAGAAGGTGAAGTAACAGCTGCTGATATTGAACATGATTCTGATATTGAAATCATTAATACCGATAAAGTCATTTGTACTTTATCAAAGGGAGCTACTTTAAACATGGAAATGACTGTTAGCAATGGTCGTGGATATGTAAGAAGTGAAGATAATAAGAAAATTCATGATATTAAGAAAGTAGGAGAAATCGCAATTGATTCATTATATTCTCCTATTGAAAGAGTATCTTATGAAGTAGGAAGTGCTCGTGTAGGGCAAGATGAAAGTTATGATAAATTAATCTTAGATGTTTGGACAAATGGTTCTATTAAACCAGAAGAAGCAATTGCTTTAGCATCTCGTATTTTAATCGAACATTTAGAAATCTTAACAGATTTATCTGCTATTGCAGATGTTAGTGGAATGATGATTGAAAAAACAGAAGATCCAAAAGTAAAAGCATTAGAAACATCAATCGAAGATTTAGATTTCTCTGTAAGAGCGTATAACTGCTTAAAGAGAGTGGGAATTCATACCTTACAAGATCTTGTCAATAAGAGCGAATCTGATATGATGAAAATTCGTAATTTAGGTAAAAAATCTCTAAAAGAAGTATTAGATAAAATTAGAGATATGGGCTTAGTATTACGTGATGATGATTAAGAGGAGGAAGAAAGATGGCATATAGAAAATTAGGTAGAGATAACAAGCATAGAAGAAGTATGTTAGCAACTTTAACCAAGCAACTAGTCAATAACGAAAGTATTCAAACAACAGATACAAGAGCAAAAGAAGTTCGTAAGTTTGTTGAAAAGATGATTACTTATGGTAAAAAAGGTGATTTAACTTCTCGTCGTAAAGCCTTAGCATTTTTACATAACGATACGAAAACTGTTGATAAAATCTTCCATGATCTAGCAAAACGTTATGAAAAGAGAAATGGTGGATATACTCAAATCTTAAAATTAGAAGAAAGAAGAGGAGATAATGCTCTTATGGTTCTATTAAGATTTGTAGAAGAGAAGACCGAAAAGAAAGAAGAAAAAAAGGAAGAAAAGAAAGAAACAAAGAAAACAACAAAGAAATCCAAAGAAGAAAAATAGCAGGTAAGAAATACTTGCTTTTTTTATGGTAAAAAGGAAACTATTTTGATATAATACATGTAAGAAGTGGGTGATGGCATGAAAGCGCTAATTACAGGAGCCTCTTCTGGAATCGGACTAGATATGGCAAAGTATCTAGCAACAAAAAATTATGAATTGATTTTAGTAGCTAGAAACAAAGAAAAGTTGGAAGAATTACAAGAAGAATTACCAACAAAAGTAACCATTATCGTAGCGGATTTATCAGAAGAACAAAAAGTAAAAGAATTGTATGTCTTAGCAAAAAAAGAAAATATTGATATTTTAATCAATAATGCAGGGTTAGGAAATTTTGGCTATTTAACCGATACGGATCTCAATAAAGATTTGGAGTTAATCAATACCAATATCAAAGCCGTTCATATCTTAACCAAACAAATTGCGAAAGACATGGAAGCAAGAGATACCGATACTTATATTTTAAATGTCGCAAGTTCTGCTGCTTTCCAACCAGGACCATTGATGAGTACTTATTATGCCACCAAATCATATGTATACCACTTAACAGAAGCACTTTATTATGAAGAAAAAGTAAAAAATACAAAAGTACATGTTTCGGTATTATGCCCGGGACCTGTAGAAACCAATTTTAATAATGTAGCTGGGGTTCAGTTTTCGATAAAACCATTATCAAGTTCTTATGTTGCAAAATATGCCATTGATAAGATGTTCCAAGGAAAGATGTTAATTATACCAGGACTCAAAATTAGGATGGCAAAATTCTTTGGAAGATTTGTATCGGATGAGTTTTTATTGAAAACGACATATAAAATTCAAAAGAAAAAAGCCAGCAAATAGCCTGGCTTTTTATAATCACCATTTCAGGGGAGGTGAGAGAGTGAAAAAAGCTATTCAAATAACAGGATTAAAAGAATTACCAGTATTAAAAGACATTACTATGGAGATAGAAGAAAACCAATTTATAACTATCTCTGGTTCTAATAATAGTGGTAAAACTACATTAATGAGAATATTAAATAGAGATATTATTGTAACAGATTCTATTGAAGTGGAAAAGAAAAGAATCGAAGAATACTCTATCTCAGATTATACGAATCTAGTCCAAGCAGTATTCCCAATGGAAATGATTTGGAATGGAGAAACCGTAGAAGAAGAATTAGAATATGCTCCTAAAAATCATAAAGAAGAAATTATGAAAGGTCTTCATATCAAAAGATTCTTATCAAAAGAAATCACTTCTCTTTCCAAAGAAGAAACGATCTTATTACAAATGGCAATCGCTCTTCTAAAAAACCCTAAAATCTTATTGTTAGATAACATTGGTCCTTATTTAGGAGATTATAAATATAAAGTATTATTATTTTTAAAGAAATATCAAAAAAACCATAAAATAACCATTCTTTATACAACATTAGACTTAGAAGATAGTTTATCTTCTGATTATCTCTATATTTTATCTGATGGAACGGTTGTTTTAGAAGGAAACCCTATGGATGTTTTACAACAAGATAATTTGATTCATAAAATAGGATTAAAAGTACCATTTATGATCGATTTATCCGTAAAATTAAAGGATTATGATTTAATTGAGAGAATTGAAACAGATCCTGAAAGGTTGGTGGATGTTTTATGGAAATAACCTGGAAAACAAAAACCAATCAAAAGATTATATGGAAAGAAGAAGGAATTCATGGAATTTTCATTTTAAAAGAACAAGACTTTAAAAATGTACTTCCCTCTGTACCAATGCAAGGATTAGAAGTCGTAAAAGAATTGGAAGAATTTCATCAAAATACCGTCTATGAAAGAGTATATCAAGAAATTAGAAGAAAAGATTTAGAATTAAAAAATCCAAAGAAAAGGATGTTAGATTCTTTCAAAATCGTAGATTTAAGTCCAGATATTATTGATAGAAGTTATCTACAATTATCCTCTTCCGAAAGAAAAAAACTATCTCTTAGTCTAGCCTTATTATCCAATCCTTCTATTTTAATGATAGAAGAACCATTTCGTAATCTAGACAAAAAGAATGAAAGAAGATTATTGCTTTTATTTCAAAAGATGCAGGAAGAGTATGATAAAACAATTATTTTGATTAGCAAAGATCCCAATATACTATATCAAAGTACAAAAAATATTCTTCTATTTCATAATCAAAAAGTCATTAGACAAGGTAGTACAAAAGAAATATTAGAAGATATAGAATTTTTAGAAAAAGAAGATTATCCTTCTCCTGAGATTGTCCAATTCACAAACTTAGTCAAGACAAAGAAAAAAGTCAAAATAGATTACCATAAAGATGTCAGAGATATTATGAAAGACATATATAAACACGTATAGGAGGTATTATGAGATTTTTAATCAAATTCTCGTATGATGGAACACATTATGCAGGGTTTCAAAGACAAAAAGGAAAAGATACGATACAAGAAAGAATGGAAGAAGCATTAAAAATAGTAAATAATCATCAAAAAACTCCTATTGTAGCGACGGGAAGAACCGATAAGGGAGTTCATGCTTTATCCCAATATGGACATGCAGATTTATCCGTAAAAATTACGGAAAAGAAACTAAAAAGAGCATTGAATAGTCATCTTCCAGATGATATCCATGTGATGGAGACAAAAGAAGTCGAAAAGGATTTTCATGCGAGATATTATGTGAAAAAGAAAGAGTATCAATATGTGTTAAATAGGGGAGAATACAATCCATTAGAAAAGAATTATGTATTTCAATATAACTATTCCTTAAATGTAGAAGAAATGAAAAAAGCGATTTTCTATTTTCTAGGTGAACATGATTTTAGAGCTTTCGCAACGGATAATAAAGAAAAAGAAAACTGTGTGCGAGAAATTACCAAAGCACAAATAAAGGAAAAAGGAGAAAAATTAATCTTTACTTTTGAAGGAACTGGTTTTTTGCGCTATCAAGTACGCAATATGGTAGGACTTTTGATTAAAGTAGGAGAAAATAAAATAAAAGCAGAAGAAGTAAAAAGCATTCTAGAAAGTAAAGATCGTACGAAGTCAGGAAAAACGGCTCCTGCTTGTGGATTAACTCTTGTAAAAGTAACCTATTAGGAGGAGAAATTGATTTTTTTCTTCTTTTTTGTTATAATATAGAGACTTTTTAGGGGGAAACTATGAAAAAGAGACTAGAGTATTTTATTTGGAACTTTTATCGTCATTGTGCATATCAGCTACAAGAAAAAGGAACACTATATGAGGAAGAATTGATACAACAATTGCGAGAAATCGATGATATGGGGATACCAGGATCCATTCTTTTGTTATCGAATCGCTGTTCTAATGGGCACTGTTATGAAAGAGCGCTATTACTTTCAGAAGCATTCCTTCGTATGGGAGAAGATGTGAAACTAATTTCTGCAGAAATCAATGCTCTTCGATTAAATCCAGCATACAAAAAAGAAAAAGAAAAGAATGAAGACTATGCCATTCATTATTTTGTCGAAAGAAATATTCATAATATTCCTTATATTTATGATACATCGAAAGGAAAATCTTTTGAA
>CAMNDO010000054.1 GCA_946535455.1 uncultured Caryophanales bacterium | reverse complement strand
ATAGTATTCTTTGTGATTTTTCCAAGAATCGTATTTCATAAAAATGAGAAAAAATGGAAGTTTTTATAAAAGAATTTTAAAATTCTTTCTAGGTATCATAAAAAAGTAATTAGGAACTTGTTTTCTAATTGCTTTTTTCTTTTGACACATGGTGTCTAATGAGACAAAATTTCATTGACATTTCTTGGAACTATGGTAAACTTAATTATAGAGATAGTAATGATATAGGGGTATTGAAGTGTACGTGCTATTTCAAATTATGGAAAGAATTTTAAAAGGTACCGGTTGAATGTTCGAAACAAGAGAACATCCTAGATAGCAGTTAGAGATGAAAGAAAAAAATTTGTTAGGAGGCAATTATGAATAAAAAGGTTTCAAAAAATATTAAATTATTAATTACTTTATTAATTGTATTTGGCTTGGTATGGTTTTTGGTAATATCACCAATGATAACTTTCCATAAAAATGAAAAAGCAATGGAGGATGCAGCAAAGAGATATTTCGAAATTAATACTTCAGAATTACCAACAGGAGAAAGAATTAAAACAGTTTCCCTAAAAACTCTATATCACAAGGCATACTTGAAAGAGGATTTGAAAGTGCCTTACTCTGGGAAAAGATGTTCGGTTTCTGATAGTTGGGTAAAAGTCAAAAGAGTAGATAATGACTACGAATACTATACTTATTTGAAATGTGGACTTTTATCTTCTACAGTGGATCATAAAGGACCAGAAATAAAATTAAATGGAGATGCTGAAATTGTAGTTGGAATTGGAGAAGAATTCCAAGATCCAGGAGTAAAAAGTATAGTGGATAATAAAGATGGAAAACTAGATGTTGAAAGAGTTACGATAAGAGGAGATGTTGACACTTATAATGTGGGGACATACACCATTGAATATAGTGCTCTGGATAGTTTAAATAATAGAACAGTAGTAAAAAGATCAATTAATGTAGTACAAAAACTATCTTCTACCATAAAGGCAATTTTACCAGGAACGGATCATTTTAAAGGAAATCCTGATAATAACTTCGTTTATCTTTCTAATATGATGTTTCGTGTAGTAGGAATGGAAAATAATGATGTGATTGTGGTAGCAGATGAAGATGTTTCTAATGTTAACTTCACAAAAATAGATGAATGGTTAGATTATTATTATGATCATCTGAATGATACAACAAAAAAGATGATTGTAGAAAGAAAATATTGTAATATGACATTGACAGATACTACATTAGATACGACACAATGTAATCGTTATACGAAAGAAAGAAAAATATATATACCATCTGTTGTAGAAGTAAATCTTGCAGAAAGTGATGGAGATAATTTTATGAAGCCGTATACGATGTCATGGGTTGCGAATGCGAAGAGTAAGAAAGAAGCTTATTTGACTCGAAATGTTTTCTGGGATGAAGATGAAGGGAAAAATTTCGTATCATATCCTTCTACTCATAACTATGGAATTCGTCCTATGATGATGTTAGATGGAGAAAGTTTGATTACAGGAGGAACAGGAGAACCATCTGACCCATATATATTTGAAGATTTTAAACCTGCAAAATCAGGAACTTATGTTAACGAACGTTCTACGGGAGAATACTTAGAAATTGGTGGAATGCTTTATCGAATTGTAGAAGTAGATAAAGATGGAACCACTCGTGTCATTTCTCGTAATACTATTGGAAACTTAAATGAAAATGTAGAAACATTATCGAACATGAGTAACAATAAAATTACTTATAATCCAAAAGATTCTTCAAGTGCAGCATACTTTATTAATAATAGAGTAAGCGAATATATTGATTCTACTTATTTTGAAAATCATACGATAGAAGTTCCGATTTATAAAGGAGATATTATTTACGGAGAAGAAAGTTCTGTTAAAAAATACAAAGTAAAAGTGAGTGCGCCAAATCTATATGAAATGTTTGCAGCACAACCACAAGGATATTCTAATTGTGCTTCTTATTGGTTAGTAAATACTTCTACAAAAGGTCGTAGAGCGGGAGCTATCTCTTTGGTTGGAGTTCCTTTAAATCGTGAATTAGATGCAGACTTATCTTTGGGGATTAGAGTTGTAGGTTATGTCAAAAAAGATACTGTCATTTCTAGTGGATCAGGAACATTAAATTCTCCTTATCAAATAAAATAATTCAGTGAGGTGTTTGGTTTATGAGTGCAAAGAAAAAAGTACGAAAGAAGGGATATAAGGATCTGGCATTATATGCTTTGATTCTTCTCATCCTGATGGGAGTCCTTTTAGCAATTAACAGAGGATTTTCAAAAGAAGTGTTTCAAATTCAATCTCGAGTAGAAAAGGTAAAAAATACACAGATTGGAGAAAAAAATACATATCAAACGATTGGTTGGATCCAAGCAGAAGGAACGACAATTGATATTCCAATTATTTGGAATAAGAACGAACCTTCTTATCCTGTGCAAGACGAAGGTTTTGCTTGGATGGAAGTAGAAGAACCAGTTTTTCATAATCGATTGACTATTTATGCACATAATATTTTAAATTTATCTGATCAACCGAGAATGCATGCGGAAGAGTTTTCAAGATTTGAAGATTTAATGAGTTATGTTTATTATGATTTTGCAAAAGAACATAAATATATTCAATTAACTCTTAATGGAAAAGAATATGTTTATAAAATTTTTTCAGCAGGATTTCTTCCTGCAACGAAGTCTATGTTCTTTCCAACAGAAGATGACTATACAGAAGAAGAAATGAAAAAACATATTCAGGTTTTGAAAGATTATAGTTTATATGATTATGAAATTGATGAAAATGAAAAAGATTCTATTGTATCGTTAATTACTTGTACTCGTTTTTACGGAACAAGTGAAGAAATAGAATTTTATGTAACGGGAAGACTGGTTAGAGAAAAAGAAAAATATACCGATTATAAGGTGAGAAAATCGAATCTCTATTCAGAAATTGAAAAAAAAGTGAAAGGCGATGATAATAATGAAAAAGCATAACAAAAGAATGCTGGGGTTATTAATTTTTATAGTAACATTCTTGGCTTTTGTTCCCCTTTCTGTATTGGCTGCCCATGACCAATATGTTACGGTTGGAAAAGGTGAATCTTTTACTTATAAAGGTTCCGGAGATGTTTATGTTACTGTCACAGATTTAGACCCAAATAATAAAGGTCATGAATATATGGTAAGAATTGTGGAAAAAGAAGCCAAAGTTTTTGCCAATAAACAAAACGTGATTTCTATGAGTGATGTGATTACTCCTGCTTGTTCTAGCAAACTTTCTGGGTTGACATTAGGGCCAAAAATGTTTGGTGTAGAAATGGAATATAAAGATGATAAGCCAGAAGATTATGCACTAGGATATTTCCATGTCCTAATGAAACCTCCTACAGATTTTAAAGGAGCTAGTGAAAGTCAAATTAAATTTAGGGTTTCTAAAATAGAAATTTTACAGATTCCTACAAATGAAAAAAATCCAAAGAGTGTAATTGCAGGACCTTATACCGATTTACAATCTACTTTTGCTATTCCTAGTAATACAAGATTAACAAAGGACAAAGGTTTTAATGTAAAAAACACCCAAAGTGGACCTGCTCGTATTCGAGTATATTTATCACCAGATGGATTCAATAGTACAGATATTACAGCAGCATGTGGAAGTGATACTACATTTACCATTTGGAAAGATTATGACTTATACGGAATACCTAAGACAGAAACTATTAGTGTCGAATATGAATTAGGGGATACTCCTATAACATCGGGTCAGATTGATTGCTCTAAAGAACATGCTCCTAATAGTTTTGAAGCTATTTATTGTAGAGATAAAGCAGAAGCAAAAAAAGTATTAGGAAAACCAATTGATTTTAAGAATCAAAAGTATTCAGATAAGTATGATACACCACAAGTTTTTAAATGTGATCCTTTTACATTAGTAAAATCACCAAAAATCTCAGACCCTGACTATTATAAAAATACAAGTTATTTATGGGGAACTTATACAAAAGTTGAAACAGCAGAAAATTATAAGTACCGATATGGTGGTCAAACGCCTATTTTTGATAAGAATAAAAAAATAATAGGTTGGAAGGGACAAATTGAAGATAGTGAGACAGCATCATGTACCATTAAATGTGATGAAATTGTTGTTGTAAAATATGGGCCACCAGTGGCATCTAAAGCAGGACTTTGTTTTGAATATAAAGTAGAAGTCACAAGTCGTACCAATTGTTATATGGATCCTAACAATCCTCCTAACTTACCTAGAGATAGCAAACTTGTAAATGGAAAACTAGTTTCTACAGCAAAATATTGTAAGCCATCTCCAGGATGTGACCATGGAGGAGGATTTGTAGATAAAGCAGCAGGACCAAACGAAGACTTTGAAGCTTGTGTTTCAAAATGTGATGGAGGAAAATACACCGCAAAATGTAGTACCAAGTGTTATCAAGAAGTTTATCAAAAAAATAGTAATCCTACTACTGCAAAAACAACATTACTAAATTTTGATGACGTGGTAAGTCAAATAGGAAATAGACAGCGATTTGTTAATGATACTATTGAGCGTGGAGATTATAGTCAAGATGGTGTTGGATTCTATTTGAATCGTGGTGGAGCAATTATTTGGTTACCTCCTTATAACATAGGTAGATGGTATGTAGAAAATCAAATGGTTATTCAGCCATGTTTAAAAACAGAAGAGCAAGGTGGAGGAATTTCAGCTGCTTGTGGATGTTGGGCAAAATGTAGATGGAATGGATGTACAGGAAAAGTATATTTAAATCCAAAAGGATCTACGATTGTAGACCAACAAGATCCATACAAAGTGATTGTAAAATCTACCGATATTGGAGAAGCAGAAAGAGATCTTAAAGAGAATGCTGAAATTTATAGAGATTTAGTCAAAAAATGTTCTAATTATTCGAAATGTAGTGAAGAAACAGCAGAGTTTAGTATTTCTGTAGAATATAGAAAAAATGGAAGTGCCCAAAACTCATATGAAAAAGTTTACTTCCCTTATACATCAAAAAATGATGAAAGTGCAAAAGATACCATTCGAAGAGCGTCAGAAACTGGTGCTGTTAGTTGCACAAGTAATGATAAAAACTCTACGATTTTAAAATCAGGAGGATGCTATTCTTGTGGAACAGGTGCAGGATCTGTTATGGATGATGATATGAACAAAGAATCATCTAGCAAATGGTATCAAACCGAATGGGGATTCCCAGGATCATGGATTAACAATAAAACGGGAGAACTTACTTATCAACCAAAGGATAATACATGGTCAGAACAAGAAAATAAATTCTGCTTACCATTAAATGCACAAAATGAAAATGCAAAATGGTGGAATTATTATCAAACAAAATTATTTGGTAATAATACATTAACAGCAGCAAGTTATTCTTATAATAATAAAGAGTATTTAGAATCT
>CAMNDO010000053.1 GCA_946535455.1 uncultured Caryophanales bacterium | reverse complement strand
TTTTTCGCACTACCTGCAAAAACACCAATTATTGAGACTAAAAACTATATCATGGCTCTCGTTGTAATTGGAATCATATTGTTTGTTTCCTATTTAGCATGTAGAAGTATTTTAAAAGAATCTCCAGCAGATACGTTAAAAGTAGAAAGACCAAAAATAAATTCTAAATTTTTAAAACTAACAACGAATACAGTATTTCAAAAATTAAATTTCTCAAACAAATGGAATATAAGAGATGTTTTTAGAAATAAGATGCGAACGATTATGGGGATTGCAGGTGTTACGGGATGTGCCATGTTAATAGTATGTGCTTTTGGTATGTTAGACTCTATGAATTATTTTGTAAAATTGCAGTTTAGCGATTTATATCATTTTAAATACAAATTAGTATTGAAAGATCATATCACAGAAGATACACTCAATCATTTATATGATCAGTATGGTACTCATACATCAAAAACTTATCTAATTGAGATAAAAAAAGATGGTAAGAAAGAATCTAATAATATATTTGTAACGGATGCCAAAGATTTTGTAAGATTTGTAGATAAGAAGGGAAATTTTACTAAAATCAATAAAGATAATGGAGTATATGTTACGGAAAAGTTAGCCAAAAATAATGGCTATAAACTAGGAGATAATGTCACTTGGCATATTTATGGAGAAGATCAGTATTACAAATCTAAAATTGTTGGTTTTCATAAAGATCCTCAAAATCAAAATATAACAATGACAAAAAAATATTTAGAATCCTTAAATATTCAATACATCCCTGATACCATTTATACCAATCAGAATTTCAATCAAAATGAAAAAATAACTGGGGTCGATGTCATTCAAGATAAAGAAGTTCTTAAAGAAGGTATGAATGATATGTTAGGAAGAATGAAAACCATGCTGATAATGATTATTGCGGTTGCGATTCTTTTAGGAATAGTCATTATTTACAATTTAGGAATATTATCGTATACAGAAAAAGAATATCAATTTGCTACTTTAAAGGTATTAGGGTTTAATGATAAACAAATTAAAAAAATATTTGTAAAACAAAACAATTGGATTGCCATTCTATCAATTATTTTAGGATTACCTTTAGGATATTATTTAACAGATTGGTTATTTAAAACAGCGATTGAAGAACATTATGATTTCGCAGCTCATATTACAATCTATACCTATATCATCGCAGCGATAGGAACGTTTCTTGTATCGTACATCGTGTCTCTATTATTATCAAAGAAAATAAAATCAATTGACATGGTAAGTAGTTTAAAAGGAAATGAATAAGAGTTTCAATGATAGAAACTCTTTTTTCATGATATAATGTAGGTGGTGGTAGTATGAATATCTATGATTACTTAGAAGAGTGGGGAATTTATTCATTTGAAGAAAGAACTTTTAATGAAGTAGATGCTGTTATTTTTTCCTTTTTATCGTATGCGAATTTTCATCCCATATTTGAAGAAAGAGAAGAAATCAGTCTTCAAGAAGCAGGAAGAATTCATATTGGAAGTGATATTCCCACCAAAAAAAATATTATTGCTGTAAAAGAAGCCAATAAACTTCTTCGTTATATGAAAGATACCAAACGATATAAAGATTGTAAATTATTTCATTATGAATATATTGCAAATGATGATGTACAGTTTGGAGCAATTTCTATTGAATATTTAAAGAACCAAGTTTTTGTTTCATTTGAAGGAACAGATGAAACGATAAGTGGATGGAAAGAAAATTTTATATTAAGTTATGAATTTCCTACAAAATCTCATAAATTAGCCATTTCTTATTTAAATAAACATTATTTGTTTTCTCTAAAAAAACTAATGATAGGAGGACACTCTAAAGGAGGAAATTTAGCACTCGTTTCTAGTATGTATGCTTCTTTTCCGGTTCGTACAAAAATCAAAAAAGTATATAATGCAGATGGTCCAGGATTATTAGAAAAAGAATTCTTATCGAAAAAGTATCAAAAAATAAAACCACAGTATCAACATATTATTCCAAGTGATTGCTTCATTGGATTGTTATTGCATCATTCGAACGATGTTGTAGTAAAGTCAGATCATAGAGGAATTTTATCTCATAATATCGTGTATTGGAAAATTGATAAGAATCATTTTATAAAAGCAGAATTATCTCCTTTTTCTAAAAAATTAGATCAAGAATTACGAGAGTGGTTCGCATCTTACCATGAAGAAGATAAAAAGGAATTTATTCAAAACTTAGAAGATTTGATGATTCGTTCTAATATTCAAAATATTATCGATGTAGAAACCAATAAGAAAAAATTATTTACTTTGATTAAAGAGTCGAAAGAAATGAGTGAAAAAACAAAACAAATTACGAAAGATTTTATATTATTATTAATTCAATGTTTTGGACATACTAAAAAAGAAGAAATGAAAAAGTTTATGAGTAACATATTTCAATTCAAAAGAAAGGATGAAGAGAATGAATAAAGTAGTTTTAGTGGGTTGTGGAAATGTAGGAATGGCTTATGCTTATGCGTTAGTCAATCAAAAAGTATATGTAGATGAATTGGTATTAATTGATATTAATAAAGACAAATGTGCCGGAGAAGCACTTGATTTAAATCATTGTATGGCATATAGTCCTTCTAAGATACAAGTAAGAGTAGGAGATTATTCGGATTGTCATGATGCAAAAATTGTAGTAATTGCAGCGGGAGCCAATCAAGCAGTAGGGGAAACTAGAATGGATTTGATTCACAAAAATAGTAAGATTTTTCAATCGATTATTTCTCCTATTATGGAAAGTGGATTTTCTGGAATCTTTGTTGTTGCGACAAATCCGTTAGATGTGATGACTTATTTAACTTTGAAATACAGTGGGTTACCAGCAAACCGTGTCATTGGTTCTGGAACAACGCTAGATACTTCTAGATTACGTTATATTTTGAGTCATTATTTAGAAGTAAGTCCTAAAAACATAGAAGCATATGTAATTGGAGAACACGGAGATAGTGAATTTATTCCATGGAGTAATGTGAATATTGCTTATCGTAAAATATCGGATATTTTATCCAAAGAAGAATTAGATAAAATTGAAGAAGAAGTTCGAAACTCTGCCTATGAAATCATCGAGAAAAAAGGCGCAACTGCTTATGGAATCGGAATGTGTTTGGTAAGAATTACCAATGCCATTTTAGAAAATAAAAAGATTATTTTACCAGTTTCTTCTTGGGATGAAGAAAATGAAGTATGTGTTTCTACTCCTGCCATTGTAGATGCGTCTGGAGTCCAACAAAAAATATTTATTCCCTTAAATGAGGAAGAAAAAGAAAAACTGATCCAATCGATGAGAACCATTCAAGAAGCAATTCTTTCCATAGAAGAATAAAAAACAGATCCTTAGATCTGTTTTTAATTTACTATATTTTTGAATTGATTCATCGTGATACTAGAAAGAATAGGATATCTTGGTACTAAGTATTTATTACTACTTCTTGTTGCCTTTCTGTTTCCTCCTACAAAAGCTAGACTAAATCCTACATCTTTGACTGCTTGAATAGCAGTATCACTATAATAATAGAATGGAAAACAGAACGAATCTTTATTTCCAATAATTTCTAAGGATCTTTCTAAATCTTTCTTTGCTTCTTCATAAGTTGCGCAATTGAGTTGTCCTCTTCCGCATGGTCCGTATTGATGCATATCAAATGTATGAGATTGTATGTCTAAATTAGGAGAAATATAGTTTTCCAGATTCCACCATCCTGCAATTAAAAATAACGTAGCATGCATATCATATTCTTCTAATAATGGAATTAGCTTATGTCCATTGTGTTTTCCCGTTCCCATAGCACCATCATCAATCGTAATTAATACAGACTTCGTAGGAAGTTCTATTTCTCCATACATCCATCTTTTAAATTCATTCATGGTTAATGTTTTATAACCATTATTTTTTAAATATTCTAAA
The DNA here is from genome assembly GCA_946535455.1 of uncultured Caryophanales bacterium. Lineage (GTDB taxonomy): Bacteria > Bacillota_I > Bacilli_A > RF39 > UBA660 > UBA3789. The sequence goes on along the minus strand of CAMNDO010000053.1, from coordinate 1,503 downwards.
TGTTCACGAAATTTAGATACTTCTAAACAAATGGTTTCATTACAAGATTCTCCTAAGGTAGGGTCATAAAAGAAATGATAATTTAAAACAGCAATTCCTTGTTCATTTCTTCGAACAGTAACTGGTTTTGGTTCAGTTTCTACTACTTCTTCTTGATTTGCCATCTTGAATAAGTTTTCATAAGAAGTGTAACTTTTTACTGCATATCGAGAGATGGATTCACCAGGTTTATTGGTTGTTTTTTGATTATTGGATTGAAATGAATATCCCTCTAATGAACTTGTTTTGATAATAGAGATTCCTAATTCTTTGGAGATAGTATCCACTTTTTCATTGGTACTACTTGTTGTGATAAAAAGTGCTTTTGGTTTCCACACAATATATTCTTTTTGATAATTTTTAAAATCTTCTTCTGAAATGGTGTAATACCCGTTTTCTTTTAGTTTCTTGATTTGTTCTATAAAATCAGCAAACCGAGTACAAGAATAATCATTACAAGTATCCTCTAATTTTTCATAATGAAGAATGGAAATAAAATTCTCAGGTGCTTTTTCTCGAATACCGATTTTCTTTTCTTTTTTGATTTTATAAATTTGATTCCAAAGAGAGATATAATAAAACTCTTCATCTTCATATTCTGCTGTAGCAGTAATTCCTTTTTTGAATGTAATACTTTCCTTTTTCAAACTAGATAAAGTAACGGATTGTTTGGTAAAAACGGTTTTTCCTAACGTTAGATAGTTTTCTTTTAAAGTGGTAGAAACTTTCTTTGATTTTTTGACATCTCGATAAGAAATATAATATTTAGAATCCTGAATGGGAAATCTTGATTTTGAAAAATCAGTCACTTTTTTTAAAGGAAGAGTGACATTTTTGGAAAGAGAGCCAACCACTTGATTTTTCTGATTATATAAAATAGCTTTCTTGGTTGTGATGACATAAGAAGAGTAATTCTTTTTGATTTGTTTTTGTTTTTCTTTTTGATAGAATGGAAATCCTATTCCTAGACAAATCACAATTAGAAAAAGAAATAGTATGATCCAAACTCTTTTTTTCTTTATTTTTAATTTCTTTTTTTGTTTACCCATTTTACTCACCATAAATAGTATAGTATATTTTATATCTTTTCTCAATATTCTTTTAAAGAATAGAATAATTTGAAAAATCATGGTATAATAAGGAAGGTGATACGTTATGAGTTATATTTTATTAGGAATTACATTCATTATTACACTTTCTGCACAAGGATACATCAATCATATGTATCAAAAAACAAGAAAAATGATTTCTTCACAAAAAATAACAGGAAGTGAAGTAGCAAGAAAAATATTAGATGAGAATAGTTTACAAAACGTAAAAGTAGAAAAAGTAAGTGGTGTATTAAGTGATCATTATGATCCTTCCAGTAAAACAGTAAGACTTTCAGCGGATATTTATGAAAAAGCTTCTTTAGCTGCTGTTAGTGTTGCTTCTCATGAATGTGGTCACGCTATTCAAGATAAA
>CAMNDO010000052.1 GCA_946535455.1 uncultured Caryophanales bacterium | reverse complement strand
CTTCTTGGAATTTTATTTTTGGATGAATTTCCAAATTTCCAATTCCTTCATCATTGACAATAATAGTACTACTTTTGGAATCTACTGTTAAACTTTCCTGTTGGATGTTCAAAGCAGAAACATTGATGGTAGATACAAAAAATATCAATATTCCTAGTAATACTCCATATAACTTTTTCATTCTTTTTCTCTCCCTAAATGCATATCGACACTATGCGATTATTTTATCCTATTATTATTGTATCGAATGGCTTATTGGTAAAGCAAATATATTTCTTGGTGACATGTCAATTGACAGTAAAAGTTTATTTATAAAATAACATACTCTCTAGCAATAATTCGAGGATCAGAGGAATATTTAATGATGTATTCATTATTTTTTACTATTTCTTCTAATTGTCTTTTTGAAAGATTTCTTTTTTCTATTTGTTTCTCAAAGAATTGATACAATTGCCTCTTTCTTCTTAAAGTTCTCCTATTGTATTATTCGAAAAAATATCATTTTTTCCAAAAAAAATAACATTTTTTATAAAATGTTATTTCTTTCCAAATGCTGTGAAGGATAACATGAGTCCTCCACAAATATTTGCGGAATGTTCATCATATCCATATTGTCCAAAAGTAAATGCCATAATGAATGGAATGGATTTGGCTTCTTTTACTAATTGTTTATGGACTTCATCCATTCTATTTTGAATCGCTAATCTTCTTGCACCACAGTGAATACAAACATAAGCAGCTGGATCTTGATATAATTGTTTTTTCACATCTTTTAACGCTTCTCCTGTTGCATCAATCAAATCATCTTCTGTTGCTTCTAACTGAATAATGGCTGTTTTTTCTACTACTTTGTTTCCTAAGGTAATCGTATCATCACTTGTGGTTTTGGTTCCCATATCATTTCCAAACATAGGATGACGTATGATGGTTAGATTTCCTAACGGATCTTTAATTCCTAATGGTTTTTTTACAGAGGATTCTAACAGGTTTTTTCCTTTTAAGTCATTGGGAGATACTCCAATCCACTGTGCATATTTCTTTAAAGCAGAAATTCCATCAATAGATACTAGTGTTCTATCGTTTTTGACTTCTGTAATTAATCCCATATTATTGGTTTCTTGATATCCTCCTATAAAAGAGGTTACGATTTCCGTATCGGTATAGAAGAATGCAACGGCAACACCATCTGAGATTACTTTATCATTACAAATGATTTTCCAATCTCCTTCTATATTTTCATCCGCTGCACTTCCTCCAAACATAGGAACTCTTCCAATCACATCTTGAATTCCCATTAAGTATTCTTCTTCCTCTTCTGGACTTGCGATCATATAGAAGTATGCTGGTGCTCTTGTGGTTTTTGCATTTTCTACTGCATCAATTGCTACTCTTCTTCCAACTGCTCTTGGATCTTTTCCTGCTTCTTTACAAGCAACTCCTACTACCATATCTTCATCCGATAAGGAAAGGATTCCAGCATAGCCTTCTTCACTGGTAATGAATCCATCTGGTACAATAATTCCTCCACTACTGGTACATCCAAGGACAGGAGAATCTGTGGCTTCTTGAACACCTTTTACCACTTGCTTCACATCGTTTACAGAAGAAGTAAAAAGGAAATTAAATTTTACATGTTCTAAATCTTTGGTAGATGCTTTTGCAGATTCATATCCTGCGATAAAACTATTCGTACTTAGACTATATCCTACTTTTGACTTTACCATAACGACTCCTTTTAATAAGCTTCTTGATAAATCTTGATGATATCTTCTTTACTGACTGGTCTAGGATTTCCAGCCGTGCAAATATCTTCTAATGCTTGATCTGCCATCGCAGGAAACATTTCTTGTGGAATACCAATCTCTCTTAATGTTTGTGGAATTCCCAATCGAATGGATAATCTTCGAATGGCCCCTACAACTCTTTCCACAGCTTCTTCATCACTTAATTCATCCATGTTTAATCCAAATGCTCTTCCCATATTTCGGAATAATTCTGGACAAACTTCTCCATTGAATTTCATGACATGTGGTAAAAGAATGGCATTGGCTAATCCGTGTGGCGTATCAAAGAACGCTCCTAAAGGATGTGCCATAGAATGAACGATTCCTAATCCTACATTGGAAAATCCCATTCCTGCCATATACTGCGCATAAGCCATTTTCTCAATGGCCATTTCATCTTTTTCATTCGCAGCATCTTCAATGTTTTTATATATTAAAGCCATCGCATTGATATGGAACATATCAGGTATTAACCATCCATCTTTTGTAATGTATCCTTCCATAGCATGCGTTAATGCATCCATTCCAGTAGTAGCCGCTAATTGCTGTGGCATGTTTTGCATCAAATCAGGATCTACAATGGCACAGATTGGAATATCATGAACATCGACACATACTAATTTCTTAATATTAATTTCATCGGTTACTACATAATTGATGGTTACTTCTGCTGCTGTTCCTGCTGTCGTAGGAAGAGCAAACAAAGGCAATCCTCTATTTTGGGTTTCTTTTAATCCGGCTAGACTTAATACATCATTGTATTCAGGGTTTGTCATAATAATGGAAATGGCTTTTGCAGCATCAATGACACTACCTCCACCAACTGCAACAATCGCATCTACTTGATTGACTTGGGCAACATGTAGTCCATCTTGAATATTCTTAACACTTGGATTTGGTTTGATATTGTGAAAGTCACAACAAACAATCCCAGCTTCTTCTAATAAGTCTGCGACCATTTTTGTCGTTCTATTATCTACTAATATATGATCCGAGATTAATAAAACTTTGTTATAATTTCTTTTTTGCAATTCTTCTTTTAATTTATGACGCGCTCCACGGCCAAAATAAGATGTTTCGTTCAAAACAATTCTATTGATCATTTTCTAGCCTCCCCATTTTCTACATTATAACATACTTTCACAAAAAAAAGATACATTTTATTGTAATGTATCTTGTGATTTTGAATTTAATGTAAGGTCTGCTCTTCTTCCATCTAAATAAGCAAAGTATCCTGCTGCCGCAATCATCGTTGCATTATCGGTACAATACTTCATTGGAGGAATAGTTATATCGACATTTAATTCTTCTGCTAAATCTTCCATGGCTTTTCGTAATCCTTTATTTGCCGCAACTCCTCCTGCTAAAACCAAATACTTGATTTGTTTTTCTTGCACTGCTTTTTTTACTTTTCGAATAATGGAAGATACCGCAACTTTTTGAAAAGAACAGGCTAAATCTGCTTTTCGAATTTCATTTCCTCTTTGTTCTTCATTATGAACTAAGTTAATCACAGCACTTTTTAATCCACTAAAAGAAAAGTTATAACTATCATCATTTAATGGAACTGGTAAAGAATACGTATCTTCTCCTTCCACCGATAGATGATCTACTTTTGGACCTCCTGGATATTCTAAATCCATCACTCGTGCTACTTTATCATAGCACTCTCCAATCGCATCATCTAATGTTCCTCCTATTTTTTGAAACTGATAATGGTCTTTCATTTCAATCATTTCTGTATGTCCACCGGATACCACAACTGCTAATAATGGAAATTTCATTTCTTTTACTAAGCTATTGGCATAAATATGTCCTGCGATATGATGAACAGGAATCAATGGTTTCTGATAAACAAAAGAAAGTGTTTTCGCAGCTTCCAATCCTACTAATAAGGATCCTATTAAACCAGGTCCATACGTAATCGCAATCGCATCTACATCATCCATCGTCATCTTAGCACGTTCTAAACATTCTTCTAATACCATGGTAATGTTTTTCACATGATGACGAGATGCAATTTCAGGAACCACTCCACCATAATCTTTATGAACATCGATTTGAGAAGAAATGACTGTTGCGATTTCTTCTGTTCCATTTTTCACAATCGAAACACTCGTCTCATCACAACTACTCTCAATTCCTAATATATATAAATCTTTCATAGTATCACCCATAACACACATATTTTAGCACAAAAAAACTCTTTTTTAAAGAGCTTTTCTTTCCATTAATATTCCATCTGTACCTTCATAATATCCTTTTCGAATCGCTTTTTTTTGAAATCCATTTTTCTCATATACTCGAATCGCAGGTATATTATCCTCTCGTACTTCTAATGTAATATCTTTTTGAACTCTTTTTAAGAATTCTTGTAATAAAAAGTTTCCTTTTCCTTGATGTTGAAATTCTTCTTTGATTTCAAATTGATTGATTTCTATTCTTTCATAGATATCACTATAATAAAGATATCCTATGATTTCCTCTTTTTCTTTTAAAATCAAAGCTTTCCCAAATGGATTATTCTCCATATCTTCTTTGATTTTGAATAAAAATGGATCTTTCATTTCCTCTTTTTTTATCTCTTCTATCATAATCTATTTTCTTCTGCTTCTGTTAGTTTTAAATATTCTGGATTAATCGCATGAGGATTGATTGGTTCTTTTTCTTGATATTTCTTTATGATTTTTTCAAAATCTGGTTCATAGAAAACCGTATTTTCCCATTCCTCAAACTCATCATTGGTAATGATTTCATAATCCTCTATTTTCTCAAGTTCCTTCTCTAAATCTGTTATTTTGATATGTTGTGGTTTTAATACTTCCTGATCATTCTCATCATAGATAGCTGTGAAGACATATCCTCTTCTCGCATTAATGACAGGTACATGAAATTTCTTCTCCTTGGAAGAAATTGCCATGGCTTCTAAAGAAGTAATGGTCGTAATTGGAATATTTAAACTCCAAGCATACACTTTCCCAATCGTAATACCAATTCGAATTCCCGTAAAACTTCCTGGTCCATTTACCACAATAATTTTATCAATATCTTTGACATCGAATTTTGTTTTCTCAAATAATTCTGCTATTTTAGGTAGTGCCATTTCTGATAAATGAGTTCCATATTCTTCTTTGATTTCACAAAGAACTTTTTCTTTCTCTACAATAGCAGTATATAGATAACTAGAAGAAGTATCTATATAGAGTATTCTCATAAGATTGCCTCACATAAGTCTTCATATTTTCTTCCATATGGAGTGATGATAATAATTCTTTTATCTTCATCTTCATCAGAACTTTTAATACGAATTTCTAATCTTTTTTCTGGTAAGTAATCTTCTATTAAATCAGCCCATTCAATGATAGTAATTCCTTTTTTGGTATAGTATTCTTCAATTCCTAAGTCTTCTACTTTTCCTTCTAAACGATATACATCCATATGATATAATGGCATTTCTCCTGATGTATATTCTTTAATAATATTGAAAGTTGGAGAAGTCACTTCTTCTTTTACCGCAAGCGCTCCAGCAAAACCTTTTGTAAAAACGGTTTTTCCACTTCCTAAATCTCCTCTTAAGCAAATGACCATATTTGGGAATTTCTCTGATTCAATATTTTGAGCTAATTCGATTGTTTCCTCTTCTGAATAGGTTATAATCTTATAATCCATTTTTATCACC
>CAMNDO010000051.1 GCA_946535455.1 uncultured Caryophanales bacterium | reverse complement strand
GGATTTGGTGGACCATATAATAATGGTTCCCTTGTAATCAAATTACCTTCCTCTGGTACAGGATTTGGTGGACCATATAATAATGGTTCCCTTGTAATCAAATTACCTTCCTCTGACACAGGATTTGGTGGACCATATAATAACGGTTCTGTAGTCATCGTTTCATTGTTTAAACTTAACTCAGTCGTAGAATTGATATTTGCAAGACGAGCTTGCACTTGCTCAGGAGTAACATTTTTTTCGTTTGAAAAATCGCTTGCTGCAGATGTAAAAGTATCTAAAACATTTAAAGTTTTATCTCCTTCTTCACGACACTGTATCATAAGTTTTTCAGGTTGTCTCATATCAATATAATCGCTATCTCTTGCAACTTCTTCAAAACCACGTGCGCTTGAAATAGACATAACAGACTGATATAGATCCTCGTCAACTTCTGCAATATCTCTACGAATGGATTCTAATAATTCGTGTGCCTCACTTACTTTTTCTTTTTTAAAAATTAAATCAAAATTATCCATAAGTCCTCCTATCCCATCATCGTATGTTTTAGTTTTTCTTCTTCGTTTTGCATTCTAGCTTCTTCATTGAAGATTAATTGTTTACGAACCATTAATCTATTTGCAGTGGTTGAAATATTGTGTGCCAAATCTCCAAGATTATAAGCGGTATTACTAATGGCCTTTTGAAATTCTTCTAGAGTTTCTTCCATAGAATATCCTTGAATTGATAAAGAATCTCTAGAACATAAGCTTTTTGCTTCTTCAATCTTACGAACAATTATTTCTAATCTTTCTTCAATTTCTTTCATTCTTTCGGTTTCCATTTGAATGGTATCATTATCAATATAGTCAGAAGCTCTTTTCGCACTTACATATTCTCCAATAAATTCTTTCTCCATATTCATCAACCTTTCTATTTGTTAACATTGTATCATAAAAGCAGAAAATATAAAACTTTTTCAATGGTTTTTTGAAAAAAAATATGCTATGATAGAATGGAGGTGTAATGTATGTTAAGCGACTTAGAAAAAAAGAAAAAAGAATACGATTTAGAATGTGTTCGTGAAAGAAGAAAAAGACTATATGAAAAACCAGAACTTCGAAATCTTTTTATAGAGGTAACCTCTCGATGCAATGCAAAATGTGAACACTGTGGAAGTCGATGTGACCAATTCGAACAAGGAGATGAAATTGAAGCAGAATATTTAAAAAAGACATTAAAAGAGATTTCAGAGTGCTATGATCCTAGAACAGTCTATTTAAATATTACAGGTGGAGAACCTCTAGTTCGAAAAGATTTATTTGATATTTTAGATTATGCTATATCTTTAGGTTTTTCTTGGGGAATGACATCCAATGGGATTTTAATCAATGAAAAAATGATGGAAAAATTAGAAAAAGCAAAACTAAGAACGGTTTCCATTAGTATCGATGGATTAGAAAAAACCCATGATGATTTTCGAAAAACACCAGGAGGATTTAAAAGAATTTTAAAAGGAATCGATTTACTAAATAACTCTAAAGTCGTAGAAATTACGCAAGTTACAACAGTAGTCAGCAAAAAAAATATTCATGAGTTAGAAGACTTATATCAATTATTATTGGATCATAATATCAAATATTGGAGAGTTGTGAATTGTGACCCAATCGGAAGAGCCAATGACAATAAAGATTTATTTTTAGATATGGATGAGTATCGTTATTTATTTCAATTCATCCAGGAAAAAAGTAAAGAAGGAAAGATGATCGATATTACTTATGGATGTAGTCATTATTTAGGACTGAATCTAGAAAAAGAAATTCGAAAACATTACTTTATTTGTATGGCAGGACTTTATGTTGGAAGTATTTTAAGTAATGGAGATATCTTTGTATGTCCGAATGTTCCAAGAAGAAAAGAACTCATTCAGGGAAACATTCGAAAGGATAGTTTTGTCTATGTATGGGAACAGAAATATAAAGAGTTTCGTCATGAAGATAGAACTTCTAATAAAAAATGCAAAGCATGCAAACATTGGAATTATTGCTTAGGAGATGCTTTTCATACATGGGATTTTGATCAAAACAAACCAAGCATCTGCTTAAAACCTATTTTTGATGAATAACAAGAGAAATCTTGTTTTTTTCATCCAATAAAATGATATAATAAAAAAAGAAAGAAGGTGAAGTATGTCGTTTTATATACAAGGAACTTATCAGAAAAGTATTTTTGAAAGTGACAAAGGGTATTACATCGGACTATTTAAAATCCAAGAAACTACGCATCCTAATTTAGAAGAACAAATTGGAAAAACGATTACTTTCACCGGTTATTTCCATGAGTTAAATCACATGGATACCTATCGTTTTTATGGAAACATAGTAAACCATCCTCGCTATGGAGAACAGTTTCAAGTAGAAAGTTATGAAAGATGTATTCCAGAACAGAAAGACCAGATCGTTACTTTTTTAAGTGGTGGATTATTTAAAGGAATTGGAGAAAAAAAAGCAAAAAGTATTGTAGATGTTTTAGGAAAGAAAACATTAAAAGTTATTTTAAAGAATCCAGATGATTTGATTTTAATTCCAGGAATTACAGAGAAAAATATCCAAGTTTTACATCAAACACTATTAGAATATGAATCTTCTTATGAAATCATAATGGAATTAAACAAACTAGGATTTTCCACGAAAGATGCTATGACGATTTATCGAAAATATAAACAAGATACGCAAAAAATCATAGAAGGAAACTTCTATCAACTGATCGAAGATATTTATGAAATGAATTTTAAAAAGATAGATGCTATTTTTATGAGAAATGGAGGAGAGGAAACCAATCCTAATCGAGTAAAAGCAGCAATTTTATATATCATGCAGGAAATTAGTAATACTTATGGTCATTGTTATTATCATAAAGAAGAAATTCTTTTCTACTTACCAAGAGTGTTGGGTTATATGATAGAAGAAGAAAAAATTAGTACTTATTTATCTGACTTAGAAAAAGATTTGAAAATCATCGTAAAAGGAGAAAAATACTATTTAAAAGAAATGGTAGAAGCAGAAACACTAATTGTCAAAAGAATTCGTATCTTGATGAATGAAAAAGAAGACAAAATATCAGAGTCAGATGAAATATTAAAAGACTTAGAAGAACATTTTGGAATTCAATATAATGATAAACAAAAAGAATCTATTTTGAAAAGTATTCAAAAGAATTTCTTGATTATTACAGGAGGACCAGGTACTGGTAAGACTACTATCATGAAAGGAATTTGTGAATTGTATCGCCTTCATCAAAAATATAACTATGGTACGTTAATGGAAAAAATAGCACTTCTTGCTCCAACGGGAAGAGCTGCGAAAAGAATGAGTGAAGCGACTTCTCTTCCTGCTAGTACCATTCATCGTTTCTTAAAATGGAATAAAGAAACCGATCAATTTCAAGTAAATGAATTTCATAAAAGTAAAGTAGAGTTTGTGATATTAGATGAATCTAGTATGGTAGATACTTATTTAATGGCTCATTTACTTCGAGGATTATCCGTTCATTGTAAAATTGTGCTTGTGGGAGATGATCATCAACTTCCATCAGTAGGACCAGGAAACGTATTACATGATTTGATTGAAAGTAAAAAGTGCGAAGTGATTGAATTAACAGAGCTTTATCGACAAGGAAAAGATTCTAATATTATTTCGTTAGCTTATGATATTCGAAATGGAAAGATCAATGAAAGTATTTTTAATCAAGAAGAAGATTTATCCTTTATTTCGTGTTCGAAAGAAGAAGTAATGCATCAAATTGGAGAGATTGCTTCTACGTATCAAGATATCGATAAGAATAACTTTCAAATTTTAGCTCCTATGTATAAAGGAATGAATGGAATTGATGAAATCAATCGAAATATACAAAAAATATGGAATCCTTCCAAACAACAAAATGAATATAAAGTAGGGGATGTCATATTCAAAGAAAACGATAAAGTCATTCAATTAACCAATATGCCGGATGATAATGTATATAATGGAGATATTGGATTCATTCAAAAAATATATAATGGAAGCAAAAAAGAAATTCATATTGATTTTGATGGAAATGTTGTGAAATATACGCCTTCTAACTTTCATAACTTCCGACAAGCATATGCGATTAGTATTCATAAATCCCAAGGATCCGAATTTGATATCGTATTAATTCCTCTTGTAAAAGAATACAAAAAGATGTTATATCAAAAGCTTATATATACAGCGGTAACAAGAAGTAAGAAAAAATTATACTTCATAGGAGAGATGGAAGCTTTAAAATTTGCCGCTAGTAATACACAAGAAGAGTATAGAAAGACAACCATTCAAGATTATTTTATCCATGGTATAGATTAGAAAAAACATCTCATACTAATAAAGAGGTGATGAGATGAAAATGATGTCTAAGGCGATGTTTACTCTTTTAGGAGGTATGGGTGTTTTTGGATACTTTTATTTCAAAGAACATCCGGAAGTGATGCAGAAACTCATGAGACTCAAAAAAGAGGAAATGAATACAATAAAAGAAACCATGAAAGAATCGTAAGATTCTTTTTTTGTTATAAATACAAATTATAACAATTGACTTTTTTATAAGGAGACCATATAATGAATTTTAAGGAGTATTTATGAATATTGATTATAACTTATATAAAATTTTCTTATACTTATATGAAGAAAAAAGTATATCCAAGACAGCAAATAAACTATATGTTTCTCAACCAGCAATCAGCTATAGTTTAAAAGAATTAGAATCCCAATTAGGATATTCTTTGTTCCATAGAAATTCCAAAGGAATTGAGCCTACAGAAGAAGCAAAAGAACTATATCGATATATTTCTACGGCATTTCATATTTTACGAGATGCAGAAGATCATATGCAAAATGTAAATGAATTAAAAATTGGTACCATTCGAATTGGTATTGCTTCTGTAGGAAAAGAATATATTATTGATAAAGTTCAAGAATTTAAAAATAAATATCCAGGAATTCATATTGAGTTTTTGAAAGAATCAAGAGAAGAGTGTATTAAACAATTAGAGACAAAAGAGATTGATTTTTTAATGGATAGTACATCGGTAAAAGAAAATCAAAAATATCAAAAACGAAAATTAAAAAAATGCAAACTAGGTTTGGTTTATCATAAAAGAAATTATAAAGGAAAACTCAAAAACATCTCAGACTTAGAAAAGCATCCCTGCATCTTTCCTACTAAAAATACAGAAGTACGTACTTTATTAGAAGAATATTTCAAGAAAAATCATTTAGAGATTCAACCCATTATGGAATCCAATGATGAAGAATTATTATTAGAATTTGTAAGACGTGGATTAGGAATTGGATTTCTAACAAAAGAGATGATTCAAAGACAATTGGATCAAGATGAATTTGTTTTTATAGAAGATGATACATTTCCAAAAATAGAAATCGGTATTATTTATATGGAAGAATATTTATCGAAAGCTGCAAAAAAATTGGTAAAATTATGGGAACAAAAAGAGTGATGAAAATCCTCTTTTTTTCATATTCTTCCATAGAGGTGAACTATGTTTCAAAGAAAAATAAATGGAAGAATTCGAATCCTGTTTTTAATTTTATTATTTCCTCTTTTTTGTGTTATAGGAAAAGTCATCTATATCCAAGTTTTTGAATATCAAAAATTAAATA
>CAMNDO010000050.1 GCA_946535455.1 uncultured Caryophanales bacterium | reverse complement strand
TTGAAAGAAAAAAAATACCAATTTCTGTTATGCTTTTTGATCATGATTGGCATATTCGTAATGCTTCTAATGCAAAAGATTTAAAAACAGGATTTACATTTAATCCTGAGTTATTCAAAGATCCAAAATCTTTGATTGGAGAATTTCATAGAAGAGGAATTCGTGTAGGACTGGTTGTGAATCCAACGAATGGAATTTATCCACATGAACAATACTTCCCACAAGCGAGTGAATACTTACAAATGCAGTCTCCTACGATTATTGATTTTGATCCTTTGAATCCAAAATTATTAGATGTTTTATTTAAAATGTTCTTACATCCACTAGAAGCCTTAGGAGTTGATTTCTTCTGGAATGATTCCGATGGAAAAATGGATATTACGAAATTATGGGCATTAAATCACTATATGTATTTAGATTCTGGTAGAAATAGTAATAAGAGACCATTATTACTCGCAAGAGGTAGTATTTATGCACCTCATCGTTATCCCGTTCTTTATGGAGGAAGTAGTGAAATTAGTTGGAAATGCTTAAAAGAATTACCATTCCACTACTTGAATGCGGCGAATATTGGAGTTAGTTTTTGGAGCCATGATGTAGGTGGAAACCATGGTGGTATTGAAGATGGAGAACTTTATCTTCGATATGTACAATTAAGTACCTTTGGACCTATTTTGCGATTCCATGGAGCAAGAGGAAAGTATTATAAAAAAGAACCATGGTTATGGGATGCGAAAACAGAAAGTATTACAGCAGATTATATGAGACTACGCCATCGTTTTATCCCATATTTATATACAGAAGCTTATAATTATACCAAATCAGGAACTCCTTTGATTCAACCATTTTATTATAATTATATGTGGGTTTATGATGATAGCTTATATCGAAATCAATATTATTTTGGTTCTCAATTATTAGTTTGTCCTATTTTGGAACCAAAAGATCCCGTTATGAACCGTACGATTCATCGTTTCTTCGTACCAGATGGTGTTTGGTATGACTTTGTTACAGGTAAAAAATTCCCAGGAAATAAGAAATATGTTTCTTTCTTTAAAGAAGAAGATTATCCTGTATTTGCGCATTCTGGTTCGATTATTCCGTTCTCCAATAGAAGTGATTACAATAACATTGGATTACCAACGGATTTAGAAATTCAAATTTTCCCAGGAGCTAGTAATACATATACCTTATATGAAGATGATGGAATTACTTCTCTTTATCGAGAAGGATATTTCTTAAAAACATCGATTGACTACAACTATTTACGAAATAACTATACGGTAATCATTCGTTCCATCGATGGAAAAAGTGGTATTGTTCCTGAGAAAAGAAACTATAAAATGGTATTTAGAAATACCAAACAAGCCGATGATGTTACCATTTACTTTAATGCTGAAAAATTAAAATTTGAAAGTTATGTAGATGGAAATGACTTCGTAGTAGAAGTGAAAAATGTTCCTACCATTGGGCAATTAACCATTAACTGTAAGGGACAAGATATTGAAATTGATGCTGTTCGTTTGATTAACGACGATATTGATAGTATTTTAGTAGATCTAAAGATTAATACCTATTTAAAAGAAGAAATATCAGATATTATCTTTGGAGATTTACCAAACTCTAAGAAAAGAATTGCTCTTAGAAAGTTAAGAAAAAAAGGACTATCGAAAGAGTATATGAGTTTGTTCTTAAAACTATTAGAGTACATTAATGAATTCTAAGAAAAGATGAAAAGGTCTTTTCTTTTTTTTACTTTATGATATAATAGGGTATATTTGTGATGAAAAAGAAGTAGTAAAAGAAGAAATCTTGAAAGAGAGTCTATGGTTGGTGGAAATAGATAAGAAGAATCTTTGAACTTGTCTTTGGAGCAAAAGGGTAATTCCGTTATCAATATGAGATTAGTCAAAAGACTAATAAATTAAGGTGGTACCGCGATCATTCGTCCTTATGGATGAATGATTTTTTTTGGAGGATTTATGGAAGAATTTATATTATTTTTAATGGCTTATGTACTGATTTTTCTTTTCTACCAAGTCTTTGTTGTGAAGAAAGCAAAGAAAGGGAAAAAGAATGATCCGGTAGAAGTCTTATATTTGATGAGAGTTTATCGACTGGATCGAAAGAAAGTAGATTATCCACAATTATTACAAATAATCGCGATTACTTCTTCTTTTGATATTGCTTTAGTCGTTAGTATTATTTCGTTTTTTAAACCATTTTTGTGGAAACTTCTCTCAGGAGTAGCCTCTACAGTACTTCTCATATTAGTGAGTTATCATATCGTATATTTATTTTATAAGAAGAAAGGAATGATTAAAGATGTATGATTTTATTAAAATAGAAAAAAAATGGCAAGATTATTGGGAAAAAAATAAAACATTTGCGACAGATGCTTGGGATTTTTCAAAACCAAAGTTTTATGCTTTGGATATGTTTCCTTATCCATCTGGAGTAGGATTACATGCAGGGCATCCAGAAGGATATACCGCAACAGATATTGTCTCTCGTATGAAGAGAATGCAAGGGTATAATGTCCTTCATCCAATGGGATATGATTCTTTTGGGTTACCCGCAGAACAATATGCAATTCAAACTGGAAATCATCCTGCAAAATTTACAGATGAAAATATTCAAACATTTGAAAGACAATTAAAAACACTTGGTTTTTCTTATGATTGGGATCGAAAAGTATCCACATCAGATCCTTCTTATTACAAGTGGACTCAATGGATTTTTAAGAAATTATATGAAGATGGGTATGCCAAACAAATTAATATGCCAGTAAACTGGTGTGAAGAGTTAGGAACTGTTTTGGCAAATGATGAAATCATTGATGGAAAAAGTGAAAGAGGAGGATATCCGGTTGTTCGAAAAGAAATGAAACAATGGGTGATTGATACTCCAGCTTTTGCGGAAAGCTTACTAAGTGGATTAGACGAAATTGATTGGCCAGAGTCTACGAAGGAAATGCAAAGGAATTGGATTGGAAAAAGTGAAGGAGTAGAGGTCGATTTTGAAATCAAAGATGGTGGAAAATTCTCGATTTATACGACTTGTATTGAAACCATTTATGGAATTACCTTTATGGTTTTAGCACCAGAAAATAAATTGGTAGATGAACTAAAAGATCGTATTCAAAACTGGGCAGATGTAGAAGCTTATCGAGAAGAAACCAGTAAAAAATCTGAATTTGATCGTACGGAAATGAATAAGACAAAGAGTGGAGTTCGATTAGAAGGTGTTTTCGCAATCAATCCAGTCAATGGGAAAGAAGTTCCTATTTTCTTAGGAGATTTTGTATTGGCTAGTTATGGTACAGGTGCTGTTATGGCAGTTCCAAGTCATGATCAAAGAGACTTTGAGTATTCAGAGGTTCATCATATTGATCGAATTCAAGTAATTGAGGGAAGAGATACCACAGAATGTGCTTTTGAAAAACAAGATTATTTAGGAAAAGACTGCAAATTAATCAATAGTGAGGAATTCAATGGATTAACGGTAGAAGAAGCCAAAGATGCGATTACCGATAAATTAGTGAAAATGGGTTGTGGAAAAAGAAAGACGAATTATCGCTTAAGAGAATGGATTTTTGCTCGTCAAAGATATTGGGGAGAACCAATTCCAGTGATTCATTTAGAAGATGGAAGAGATGTGGTATTAGACGATAAAGATTTACCATTAATCTTACCAGAAATGGATGATTATAAAGGAAAGAATGGAATGGCACCATTGGAAAATGCAGAAGAATGGAAAAATGTAGAAGTAGATGGTGTAAAAGGAGTTCGAGAAACTTCTACTATGCCAGGTTCTGCCGGATCTAGTTGGTATTTCTTACGTTATATTGATCCAAAAAATGAGGAAATGTTCGCAGATCCTAAGTTAATAGAACACTGGATGCCAGTTGATTTATATGTAGGTGGACCAGAACATGCGGTAGGACACTTATTATATGCGAGAGTATGGAATCAATTCTTATATGATAAGGGATTGGTTTCTGTGAAAGAACCATTCCAAAAGTTAGTACATCAAGGTATGATTTTAGGAGCGAATGGAATTAAAATGGGAAAACGCTTTCCAGAATTTGTCGTAAATCCAGATGATGTTGTGAAAGAATATGGATCCGATACCCTTAGAATGTATGAAATGTTTATGGGACCATTAGAAGCAGATAAACCTTGGAATGATGAAACGGTAAAAGGAATCAAAAAGTTCTTGGAGCGTGTTTGGAGATTATATCACGAAGAGAAAAAAGAGTTTAAAGAAAATCCTAACTTAGATAAGGTATATCATCAAACAGTGAAAAAGGTAACAGAAGATTATGAAACATTAAACTTTAATACAGCAATTTCTCAAATGATGATTTTTGTGAATGCCGTATATAAAGAAGATCATTGGAATTTAGAATATGCGGAAAACTTCATCAAATTGTTAAATCCAATTGTTCCTCATATTACAGAAGAAATTTGGAATGAAGTATTCCATCATGAAGAGACCATTGCCAATGAATCATGGCCTACGTATGATCCTTCTAAATTAACAGAAGATACTTATGAAATGGTTGTCCAAGTGAATGGAAAAGTAAGAGGAAAAATTGAAGTATCTACCGATACATCAGAAGAAGAAATGAAAAAAATTGCGAAAGAGATTGAAAATGTAAAAGTAAATATCGATGGAAAAACCATCGTAAAAGAAATCGTCGTTCCAAAAAAACTAGTAAATATCGTTGTAAAATAAAGGGAATGCTCCCTTTATTTTTTGACAAAAAAAATGATTTATGTTATAATACACCGTAATTTAAAGGAGGGGTTTGCATGAGTGAAGAAAAATTACAAGAACACGAAGAAAAACAACGTGAACGAGAACTTTTATATTATGTCATGAGCAAAGCTGGATTAGATATTCCGTTCATCATTCAGCAATCTTTTTTAGGATATAAATATCGTAAAAAGAAAAAGAACTTAAGAGAAAGTGATAGACAAGTTCCTGAAAAATTAATTGAAATGTATTATCAATTAAACATTGGAAGAGTAGAATTTGATAAGATGCGTAAGAGTTTTATGAAAAAGTACGTGAAGAATGAAAGTGAAATTGAAGGGGTTAATGATACAACGATTCACGGAAAAGAAGAAATTGCTGGTCTAAAAGATATGTATGAATACTTACATTCTCCTAGATTTGAAGAGGATTTCTCTATCTACTCTTTAAAAGAATTACACAAAAAGTTATTTTCTCATACTCCGTTTCCAGAATATTCAGGAGTCTATCGAAATTATGATGTATATTTACCAGGAACAGGACTTGGTTTATGTGAATGGAGTATGATTCCAGAAGAACTTCATCGTATCTCTCCTACGGTTGATTTTCTTCATGAAGTCGCTCAATTTTTAAGAAATTCTAGTTGTGGAAAAGATTTGTTATATTTTCTAGATCAATGTGTAGAATTAGAATGTGAATTGGTTCGTGTTCATCCATTCGCAGATGGAAATGGAAGAACCATTCGTGCTTTTATTAATCGATTATTAGAAGATAGTGGATTACCACCCGTTTATATTAAAGCCAATGAGAGAACAGAATATCATACTGCCATGAATAAAGCCATTGGAGAAAATGATTATCGTGCGATTAAATTATTCTATCGTTATAAAATTTGTGATTCTATTATTGAATTAGATATCAATGAACGTTTGAAGAAAGAAGAACGAAAAAATCCAGATATTGATGGAGAGGATCTGTATGTCACTCCAAAACTATTCCAATTT
>CAMNDO010000049.1 GCA_946535455.1 uncultured Caryophanales bacterium | reverse complement strand
GAACCTGAAGTAGAACAAATTGATAGTACAGCGGGAGCACCAGTTGCTGTTGCAGAAGACTCTGTTGTCCAAACACAACCGGCTGTTCCTACATCGCCTACCCAAACGACACCAGAATCTGCTAGTTATTTGAGAAGAATGGGTAGAAATGCAGGACCATCTGGGTATCAAGAAACTTGGTATAGTCAAAAAGTTCTTCCAGGTGGGGGATTGAATATTCCCGGAAGACATGTAGATGCCAATGGTTTTGTATGTGATGGAGATGGATATATTGTCATTGCTTCTCCTAATTTAAGCGTTTATCCAAAAGGATCTATTATTCAAACGACTTGTGGAGTAGGGAAAATATATGATTCCTGCCCAGAAGGAAATGTAGATGTCTATACCGATTGGTAATAAAAAATAATATCCCAAATAGGATATTATTTTTTTAATTTCTTTAATTTGTGATACAACCAAAAAGCAATATGATAAGTACGATACCAGAATTTAGATAATACAAGATCAAATTCTCCTACTAATTCTACTACATGACCACCAAAGCTTTTTTTGAATAGATATAATCCATATAATGGATTTTTTTCATTAAAGTTTCCAGTGATTCCATAGAAATTATATCGTTGATATCCATTCTTTATTGCATATTGAATTCCTGCATAGTGAACCGTATAAGCAGATTGAAACTGCATTAAGTTATCATCTGTTCCTCCAAATAAAGATAACACTTCATTTCCATAGATTAAGAATAAAATGGTACCTAGTACTTTTTTCTTACCATATTCTTTTTGATAATCTTTGATTTTTTCTAATTGTTTTTCTAATCTTTCGATGGAATCTTGATCTTGTTGATTGGCTGTTTCATATTTTTTCTCATTCATGGGTAGATGTTCTTCATCATGTTTATGAATTCTTTCTTTTAGATTTTTTTCTATTTCTTCTTTTTCTCTTTGTGTATTTTGATAATACTTTTCAAAATCAATTTCTGCAATTAATATTTTTAAAATACCAGAATCATATAAATTATCCCACATTGCTTCATAGTAAGATAATGGTCGA
Source organism: uncultured Caryophanales bacterium (assembly GCA_946535455.1). Classification (GTDB taxonomy): domain Bacteria; phylum Bacillota_I; class Bacilli_A; order RF39; family UBA660; genus UBA3789. Next base: position 4,719 of record CAMNDO010000049.1, on the reverse strand, counting down.
TCAATAAAATCTCTTCTGTCTCCAGTATGCTCCATAATGCTTTTGAATAATGGCAATTCTTCTTTTGCGATTTCTCTTGTCGTAATTGCAGACTTTTCATTTTTTCTTAAGATTTGTCTGGTTTTCGATTCCATTTCCTTTTGGATTTCTTCTTCATTTCTTCCATGAATCTCAATCACATGCATCCATCTAGGTTGTAGAGTATCTTGCATGATATTGAATCCAAAGAAACGGTATCCTAATTTTTTTAAGTTTTCTACGACTTCTTTATTCTCATATCCATTTTCTACAATCTTTCCATTGTTATCTCTTTCTTGATATTCTACATAAGGATCTATCTTAATAAAAATGGCATTATGTTCTTTTCCAAATTGTTTGATTCCTTTTGTAAATTCTTTTAATACTTCTGTATCATGATAATCGATTAAGAATCCTCTTGGAGAATAAATCATTTTCTTTTTTACAAAGGGAAGTGTTTTTTCTAACAAAAGAGCAGCCGCAATGACTTTTTTCCCTTTTTTTAATCCTACGTAATAGGGAACCCATCCGTTTTTCTTTTTTAAGTTTCCCCATTCTTCTGTTTGGTGAAAAGTAATTTGAGGATGTTGATCTGCAAATTCTTTAAATTCTTCTTTACTAAGACTTTCGAATTTCATTTTGTAACTCCTTTTTACTTCTTTTTCTTATGATATTTCGATAAATAGGAACTAACTTCGTAAATACAAAGTATAGGATTGGATTCGTAATATAATTCCATTCTCCTATAAATTCTATATAATCTCCACCAAATTTTTTCTTAAATTCATGAAGTCCTAATCTAGGATTATTTTTTGATAAATCTCCAATGGTACCAAATTGATCATACACTTCAATTCCCTTTTCTTTGCAGTATTTAATATGTTCAAAATATGTATGATAATTCACATAAGTTTCTGATAAAATATTATGATTTCCGGCATATAAAACCCATGCTTTATTTCCATATTCTATAATCATGTGAGCACTTAGTGTTAAAAGGTTTCCATATTCTTTTTGATATTCTCTATATTTTGAAATTTCTTGTGTAATATTTTCTTTTTGTTTGGTTAATTCTGTTAATTTAGCTTTTGCACTTTTACTTAAATTATCAATCGGTAAAATAGAAATTTGATTATTAATATCTTTTAAACTTTTATTTAATGCCTCTATGGTATTATCCATATTTACTTTTCCTAAAAATAATGTTGCTTTACTAGAAGGATTTCCATTAAATATTTCATACAGTGTGTAGTAATAATCTTCTGTATAAGAAATAAAATCCTTTCTATTTTCGGTAAGAGTCATTAAATGGTAAAACTCATGAATGTCTTCTTTACCACCAATCGTTACTTCTGTTGCGAGTTTATGACTTTTCGCAATTCTTTGTTTGGTTGTTTTGGAAAAATGGTCTTCTATTTCTTCCAAAGATTGTGTTAAATCAATACGAAACGTATATCTTGGCTGCATCGTTTCAAAGTTTTTGGTAAATCCTCCGTGATGCCATCCACATTTTTTTAATGTTTGGAATAGTTCTTTAAAATCTTCATTTTCTTTTACTTCTTCTTGATAATTCGTAGAAGATTTTACTAAATCGGGATCGATTTTGACAAAGATGGCTTTTCTTCTTTTCGCAAAATCTACTACTTTTTGTGTCATGGCACGAACCAATTCTTTTTTCTTATAGTCTATTACAAATCCTCTAGGAGCATAAAAATAACAATAATGAAATGGTAGTGATTTTTCTAATAATAAAGTAGCTCCCACCAATTCTTCTTGTTCATTTACTAATCCTAAATAATGCGGAATTAAATTCTTTTTAATACGAGAAAACTCTCCCCAAGAAAGGGATTGCAAAAAGTGGGACTTCATTTTATGATGTTCCACATATTGATCAAAAACGTCTTTCTCAATATATTTGAGTCTTAACATAATGCTCACTTCCTAGAATTAGTATACCATAGCTTCCTAGGAATGCGCACTATTTTTAAATCATATAGTAACTATCTTCTTTCTTTAAATAGTTCTTTTCTTTCTCTTTCTCTAACTTTAAAATTCGCTCTTCTAACGCTCTTACTTTTTCCTTTAATTCTTGTATTTCTTGTATTGGTGGAGGAAAAGGAAAAGGTCCAAACATGAAATCACCTTCTTTTTCTCATTTTATTTTATGTTTTTTCTTTGAATCTGTGATAAAATATTACCTAGGTGATTCCTGTGAGATTACGGAATGTAAAAAACAAACAAGAAATTATGGATGCATCTCCTTATTTGATTCAAAATCCAAAAGATTATTATGGAAAATGGGATACTGTTTTTATGAATTCCAACCCAATTTATTTAGAAATTGGAATGGGAAAAGGGAAATTTATTTTAGAGAATGCGAAACAAAACTCTAATGTGAATTATTTAGGAATGGAAAAACAAGATAGTGTTTTAGCAAAAGGATTATTAAAAATAGAAGATGGCGTTCCGAATTTAAAAGTAATTCGTGGAGATGCTTTTGAAATTGATGAGATGTTTTCTCATGAAATTTCTCATCTTTATTTAAACTTTTCAGATCCATGGCCAAAAAAAAGACATCATTTGCGGAGACTTTCGAGTAAAATCTTTTTAGAAAAATACAATTCTATCTTTTTCAAAACTCCAGTCATTGAGATGCGTACGGATAATTTGGATTTATTTCAGTATTCTTTATTACAATTGAGTCAACATGGATATCGATTTGATGACTTATCGTTTGATTTTCATAAAGACCATGAAGTAGAGATTACGACAGAGTATGAAGATCGTTTTTCTTCTAAGGGAAATCCTATCTATTATGTATTGTGTCACAAGGAAAATGTTAATTAACGTAAATCTTTATAAAAACTTTCCCCAATAAGGAAAAATAATGATATAATGAAAGGAGAGTAGGTGAAATATGAAAAAATTAATTGTTTTACTCTCTATTACGCTATTATTTTTAACAGGATGTAGTGTTCGTCTATTAGATGAACAAAATATTGGAAAAAATATGAAAGTATTGTTATCCAAAAAAGTAAAACTATATAACGTGTTTTATGAAGGATATAAATACTATATTCCAAAAGGAATGCAGTTTGTTCGTAAAGATGATTATAATGCGATATTAAAAGATCAAAATCATAACAAGTATTATTTGTATGTAGATGCCATTGGGTATTATCATAAAGTGGAAAATGATTATGAAGTAAGAAGTGATATGCATTATTCGAAGAGATTAGATTACAACAAAAAAACAGGGTATATTCAAATTGAAAAAGTAGATTCCAAATATTTTATTCAGTTTGTCTTTCACTATATGAAATTAGAAGCTTATGTAATAGAAGAAGATTTAACAGATACGATTACCAATATGTGTTCTATTGCAAGAACCATTCATTTTAATGATAAAATATTAGACAGTTTAATTGGAGAAAACATATTAGAATATACAGAAGAGGATTATACGTTGTTTAAAGCAGATTCTTCCAAAGAAGCTTTCTTAGATGTTGTGAAAAGAGAAGAGACCGATCTCTATAAGAAAGACTTAGAGGATGAAAAAATTAATTTAGATAGTTAATAAAGAGGTGAGAAAATGGGTGTATTAGATAAAATCAAAAATGCTTTTTTTGAAGTAGAATACGTTGAAGTAGAAGAAAAACCAAAAAAGCCAAAGAAATCTAAAAACCATGAACATAGACCAATCGCAAAAAAGGTTGTATTACCAGGAAAGAAAGATCAAAAGATTGAGGAATTGGAAGAGGAAGAATTAAAAGATGAAGATTTTGAAATTCGTCCTATGACCGATACTACAAAAGAGAAAAAAGAAGAATTTAAATTTATGGATGATCATGATTTTGAAATGGATGAAGATATTCCGGTAGAGCCAGAGATGACTCCTATTTATCCAACGGATGAGAAAGCAAACCCATTTTATAAAGATCCTTATCCTTTTGTAGAAGAGGAAGAGGAGTATCGTCCAAAAGAAGAGTATCCAAAAAGAGAAGAATATCCTATTTCACAACCATATAATAGAGAATCTTCTACTACGCGTGAATATGCTCCTTATGAAAAGAAAGAAGAAAAGACTTATTTTAAACCAAGTCCAATTATTTCTCCTATTTATGGAATCTTAGATAAGAATTATCGAAAAGAAGATGTAAAAGAGAAGAAAGATATTCGTATTACTTCAAGTTATACAAGAGGAGTTAGTCTCGATGAAGTTCGTAAGAAAGCTTATGGAACGCAAGAAGAAACACCAAAAACAGAATCCAAATTTGAAGTAGAAGAAGCAGAAGATAATGTACTAGTAGATTTAACCAAAAAAGAAAAACCACAAGTGAAAGAATTAACCGTAGGAGATGCGGAAGAATATTTTGAAGATTTAGGGTTAGAATATAATGTAGATTATGTAGATGTTAGTACAGATAAATCTGCGATAGCGAAAAAAGAAATGGAAGAAGTGTTAGAGGAAACGACGGAAGAACCACCAGTGGTTGAAGAAAATACTCTAGAAGAAGAAGCCGTTGAAGAAATGGAAGAAGTCGTAGAACAACCACTAGAAGAAGTACAAGAAGAGGAACCTGAAGTAGAAGAAGAAAATGATAATTTATTTGATTTAATTGATTCTATGTATCAAGAGAACGAATAAAAAGGAGGAATAAAATGGAATTTTTTACTGAGATTATGCCTATACTACTATAT
>CAMNDO010000048.1 GCA_946535455.1 uncultured Caryophanales bacterium | reverse complement strand
AAAGAAGGTGATGATATGGCAGCAGAAAGACTTTTTGCAGGAGATCCATATAATGAAAAACATATTGAATTATTTGAAAAGTTTGAAGAAGAAAGACAAGTAAAAACAAAAAGTCTAGAATACTTAAAACGCATTCATACAACGATTGCGAAAGAATCTTATTCTGACTTCAAAAAGAATAGAAATGAAATAGAAGACTGTCTTTTCTTAGAGAAAAATGGATTGATTACCGATTGCTGCTATATCGAAGGAGAAAAAGATCGAAAGGTCTGTAATCTTACCTTTGTAAAACTAGCCAAAACAAAAAAGAGAAAACTATTATCTCTTTCTGTGGATTATACCTTCCAAACATTAGGAATGGAAGAAGTGTTTGTCAGTATTTCCAAAGAAGATTCCTCATTGGAAAAATTACTACAAGAACAAGGATTTGAAAGTTTAGGATATGAGTCAGATACTAAAATCTATTTAAAAGAGAAAGAATATTATCAAGAGAGTGAAAGGGTTGTAAAATGAAATTCATTGAAGATTTAAAGAGACATACCATTATTTTATTTTTTATTACGGTTATTGTTTTATACTTTGTTCTAAAAGATGATTTTTCTTCTACAGTAAAAGCATTGCAAAACTTAGATTGGATCTATATTATCATTGCTTTTTTCTTTTATGCTTTTTCTGTATTTATTAGGGCTTATATCAATTATCGTATTACCAATAATAAAAAGAAAATTACGTTAAGAGAGGCATTTAAGCATAATATTATTACGCAATTTTTTAATGGAGTGACTCCTTTTTCTACAGGAGGACAACCCATGGAAATTTATATGTTAACAGAACATGATATTTCTGTCGCAAGCGCAACCAATCAAGTGGTACAAAGCTTTTTATTTTATCAGATTGCTTTAGTAGCTTGTGGTGTCATTGCAATTATTTATAATTTCTTTTTTCCTATTTTTCCAACAGTAAAAGTATTACGCTATTTTGTACTACTAGGATTTATTATTAATACATTAGTAGTCATTGGATTAATTTTAGTTTCCTCTTCTAAAAAAATTGGAGAAAAGATATTAAAGGGTATTGTGAAAATATTAAAAAAATTGAAAATCAAAGTATCAGAAAAAAATCTTCAAAAGAAAATAGAGGATTATTATAATGGATTCCAAGAGATGAAAAAAAGAAAAGGATTCTTAACCATGGGAGTCTTAGGAAATGTTGTTAGTTTATTATGTTTGTATGCAGTACCAATCTTTATTTTATATGCTATGCATGATTTTTCAAGTTTAAATATTGTAGAAACTTTAGTAGCATCTGCGTATGTTTATATTATGGGATCTTTCATTCCTATTCCAGGTGCCAGTGGAGGAATTGAATATGGATTTACACAGTTTTTTGGAAACTTTATTTCCATTTCAAAAATCGCAGCTGTGGTATTGGTTTGGAGATTTATTACATACTATTTAGGAATTATTATAGGAGCGATTGTATTCAACCTAGAAAGAAGGTAAAAAATGAGAATTGGAATTTTTACAGAGACATATACGCCGTATATTAGTGGATTAGTAACCAGTGAAGTGATGCTTAAAAATGCGTTAGAAAAACAAGGACATGAAGTATATGTGGTAACAGCAAACTTAGAAAGTTTTAAATATCACTATGATGAAAAAGAAAGAGTGTTAAAAATCCCAGGAGTACCAACAGGAATTTATGATTCTAGATTAACGAGTATTTATCCAATTCAAGCGGTAAATAAAATTAAAAGTTGGAAATTAGATGTGATTCATTCTCAAACAGAATTTGCGATTGGAACATTCGCAAGAATCATTGCGAAACAATATAATATTCCATTAGTACACACATATCACACAATGTATGAAGATTATATCCATTATATTACAAAAGGATATTTTCAAAAGTCGAGTAAAAAACTAGTAGAGTATTTTACGAAATTTTATTGTGATACAACCGCAACAGAATTAATTGTACCAACGAATAAAACCTATAAATTATTTAAAGAAAAATATAAATTTTTGAAAAATATTAATATTATTCCAACAGGAATTGAAGTAGATCGTTTCTTCTTTGAAAATATTCAAACAAAAGAATTAAATGAATTAAGAAAACAATTAAAATTATCCAAAAAGGATTTTGTATTACTATTTGTAGGACGCTTAGCAGAAGAGAAAAATATAGAATTCTTAATAGAATCCCATGTAGAAATTATCAAAAAGTATCCGAATACTAAATTAATGATTGTAGGAGATGGACCAGATAAAGAGAAATATGAAGAATATGTGAAGACTCTGGGATTAGAAAAAAATATTTTGTTCACAGGAAAATCTGCTTGGGAAGATATGCCATACTATTATCATTTATCAGATTTGTTTGTAACAGCTTCCAAGACAGAAACACAGGGATTGACGGTAATTGAAGCGATGGCATCCAATGTCGTTCCTCTTTGTATGAAAGATGAAGCATTTCAAAGTATGATTACTGAAGAATTAAATGGATTGTTCTTTGAAACCAAAGAAGAGTATATCAATCAAGTATTCCGATTGGTAAAAAGTGAAAAAGAATTAGAAAAACTATGCAAACAAGCTAGAATTCAAGCAGAAACTTATAGTTCAAAATATTATGCGGAAAGAGTTCTAGAAGTTTATCGAAGAGCCATTCGAGAAAAGAAAGAAGAAAATCGATATGGAATCTTATCGAGAATTGTGAAGAAATGGAAGGAGAAAAGAAAATGATTATTGCACTCAATCATAAATCCAATTTCAATCAAGAAGAATTTTTGAATTATCAAGAAGAATTCAAAAAAATACAAACAGATCATACTATGATTTTATGTCCTAGTACGATTCATTTAGCGCAAGGAAAAACCTCTTCCATTTTTTTAGGAGCACAAAATGTTAGTGCCTATGAAAAAGGTGCTTATACTGGGGAAGTATCTGCAGAACAACTAAAGAGTTATGGAGTATCTTATTGTATTGTAGGACATAGTGAAAGACGAGAATATCAAAAAGAAACCAATGAAGAAATTGGAACGAAAATTACTCGTTTATTCCAAAATGGAATCATTCCTATTTTGTGTATTGGGGAAAGCAAAGAAGAACGAGAGGAAGCTCGAGTAAAAGAAGTATTACAAGAAGAATTAGAGATGGCCACTAGAAATCTAACAGAAGAAGAAAGAAATAGACTCATCATTGCCTATGAACCCATATGGTCTATTGGAACAGGAGTTATTCCTACGAATGATGAAATTCACGAAGTATTTGATTTTATCAAAGGACTTTTTCCCAATACGAAAGTATTGTATGGAGGAAGTGCAAATGAACAAAATATAGAAGAATTAAAACAAGTCAAAACCATTGATGGATATTTACTAGGTGGTTTAAGTCTTCATCCAGACAAGCTCAAACTATTTTTGGATAGACTAAATTAGACACATTGGACACTTTCGACAAAAGTTGTCCTTTTTTTCTCTTTTTATTTCAAAATACTTATTATATAATGAAAATGCGTGGTAAAAGATAAGAAAGGAGAAAAGATGGAAAAAACAAGAATACTCGTTATCGATGATAATGAGGAAACACAACAAGAAGTAAAAGAGTATTTTTCTGAAGTATCAAATATTGAAGTAGTAATGACAGCAAAAGATGGTAATGAGGGAATTATTTTACTAGAGGAGAAAAAAGACGATTTTGATATGATTTTATTAGATATTGTCATGCCAAACAAAGATGGTTTGAGTGTCTTAGAATATATGAATCAAAATAGAATTGAGAAAAAGGTTATTGTAATGACTGCTTATTATTCTCAAGAAATCATACGAAAAGTCGCATTGTTAGGAGCAAACTATTTTCTATTAAAACCATTTGAAATGGAAGATTTAGAAAGAAAAATCAATGATGTCTCTTCTCCTATACTAAAAAGAGGAGAATCCATTGATTTGTTCCATAATAATTTACAAATATCCATTACCAAGACACTGCATGAGTTAGGAATGCCTTCTCATATTAAAGGATATCAATATATACGAGAAGGAATTACTTTGATGTATCAAAAACCTGATATGATTGGTGGGATTACCAAAGAATTATATCCAGAAATCGCAAAGAAATATGATTCTACTGTCTCAAGAGTAGAAAGAGCCATTCGTCATGCGATTGAAGTGAGTTGGAATCGTGGCAATTGGGATTTGATGGAAGAAATATTTGGATATAGTGTCGATATTGATAAAGCCAAACCAACGAATTCAGAATTTATCGTTACCATTGCCGATAAATTAAGATTAGAGTTTCATAAACCATTAGTGTTATCTTAGACCAATCGGTCTTTTTTATTGACAAAAAAAAGAAAAATAAGTATACTTATTTTAGAAAATATGTGAGGTGGATACAATAAATGGAACGAAAAATAGAAGAATTTTATAAAAAATGGAAAAATGATATTATTCGAAAACCTTTGGTTTTATATGGACCTAAGCAAATAGGAAAGACATTTTCTGCCATTGAGTTTGGAAAAAAAGAATATAAAAATGTTGTCTACTTCAATACAGAGAATCACAAAGCATTAAAAGAACTCTTTCAAAAAGAAAGAGTGATTGATAAGATGATTCTGAATTTATCTTTATTATCGGGAGAAGCTATCCTAAAAGAAGATACACTATTAATCTTTGATAATGTATCGGATAATACGATCGTGAGAGGATTAAAAGTATTTGGTAGTGAAAAAAGTGAATATCATATTATTATGATTGCTTCTAGTAAAGAAAAATTAACAGAGTTCAAAGGAGAAGAATTACAATTCAAAGCGATGAGTTCTATGGATTTTGAAGAATACTTATGGGCAAGAGAAGAAAAAAGCCTAGCAGATGTCATTCGAGATTCTTTTACGAAAAGAAAAACCTGTCCTTTTCATAAAGTAGCATTAGAATTATTTCAAGAGTATTTAGAAACAGGTGGATTACCAGAAGTTGTTTTAGCAAGCCTACAAGGAAAAGATGCTTATGAATTGGATGCGATTAAACAAAAAATCATGGATGTGTATAAAAAAGAAGTGGCATTAAATACCAATTTAATTGATATTCCAAGAGGATTAGAAGTGATAGATTCCATTCCAGAACAATTGAAAAAGGAAAACAAGAAGTTTCAATATGGATTAATGGGTTCTGGAAAAAGAGCCAAAGAGTATGAAAGTTGTATTCAATACTTAGTATCCAATCAAGTGGTATATCGAAGCTATAAGATTCAAAACGTAAAATCTCCTCTTAGTAGTTGCAAGGAAATGGATCATTTTAAATTATATTATAATGATGATGGATTACTATATACAGCATTACATACCAATAAGAAACAATTAATGAGTGATGAAAATATTAAAGAAATCTTATATGAAAATCATTTAGCAAAGACTTTAGCAGAAAATGATTATGCCTTATATTATTACCAGTCAGAAGGAAAAGCAGAAGTAAACTTTGTCATTCAAAATAGAAATGGTCAAATTATCCCAATGGAATTAATTGTCAAAAGTAATTCCAAAGCAAAATCATTATCGATGTTTATGAAGAAATTTACTGTAATGCAGGCATATCGTATTACGGAAAATAATTTTTCTACGAAGAAAGATGTAAGATATATCCCAATTTATGCAGCATTTTGCTTAGATGAAACAAAAAAATAAAAGTGCATTGCACTTTTATTTTTGTATTAATTCATCCATATCAATTTCAAATAATAGTCCAGGATCTACATCCAAAGCAAGAGAAATTTTCCATAACGTATCTACAGAGAAGGATTTGATACCTTTTTTCGATTCATTTCTACGAATAAATTCATGAGAAACACCAA
>CAMNDO010000047.1 GCA_946535455.1 uncultured Caryophanales bacterium | reverse complement strand
GTTTGCATTAGCTTATCGAAATACTTATACATTTGGACCAACTTTCCGTGCAGAAAATTCAAATACCAAAACCCATGCGAATGAGTTTTGGATGATTGAACCAGAAATTGCATTTTGTGATTTAAATCAAGATATGGATATTATGGAAGATATGTTAAAGTATGTCGTAAAAGATGCGCTAGATCACTGTCCAGAAGAATTAAAATTTTTAGATCAATTCGTAGAAAAAGGATTGATTCAAAAACTACAAGACTTAGTAGATAGTAAAGCCATTCGTATTAGTCATCATGATGCCATTCAAACATTAATCGATTCTGGAAAAGATTTTGAATTTAAACCAACCTTTGGAGAAGACTTGGCAAGAGAACATGAGAAGTACTTAACAGAAGAAAAATTCAAATGTCCTGTATTCGTTTATAACTGGCCAAAAGATATTAAAGCATTCTATATGAGATTAAATGATGATAATGAAACGGTCGCAGCAGTAGACTTATTAGTACCAGGTAGTGGAGAATTAATGGGTGGAAGTCAAAGAGAAGAACGTTTCGATGTCTTAAGCAAGAGAATGGATGACATGGGAATGGAAAAAGAAGGACTAGATTGGTACTTAAAATTAAGACAATATGGTGGATGTGTTCATTCTGGATTTGGTATGGGATTTGAAAGATTAATCATGTATTTGACAGGAGTAGAAAATATTAGAGATGTCATTCCTTATCCAAGAACTCCAGGAAACTGTGAATTTTAAAAGATCAGAAATGATCTTTTTTATTTTGTAAAATTGTCAAACTTTTTACACTTTTTGACTATTTTTGAATAAAAATTGATATAATAGTTCTAAGGAGTTTTTATGGAAATATTAGAAACAAAAACAGATGTAGGGTTAATTCGAGAAAAGAATGAAGATGCAGCTATTGTAGAACGTCATCCAGAAAACCCCAATATTAAACTTCTTCTAGTAGCCGATGGAATGGGTGGAAAAAACAATGGACAACTAGCGGCGAATTATGTAGCTTATTCGATTCAAAAATGGTTTTTAAATAAAGAAGTAGAGATTTTATTGGACCCCGAAAAAACATCACAATTATTAAAAAGATATATTAAAGTGTTAAATACCAATTTATTAAAAAAATATGGAAAAGATAATTTGGGAACGACTCTTACACTTGCGATTGTAGGACCTAGAAAAACACTTATTTTAAATGCGGGAGATTCTAGAGCCTATGTAGTAAAGAAAAAAGAATTATTACAAGTAACAGAAGATGACTCTGAAGTATGGATGTATTTTAAATATGGAGGAGTAAAAAAAGATGATCTTCGTTATTTTCCAACCAACAATGTCATCACAGCTTGTGTAGGAATTTGTAATGAACTTTGTAACTTAAGCGAAAAAATCATTAGTAATCGATATGAGATGTTATTACTGGTTACCGATGGTATTACGGATATGATTACGGATAAAAAAATCAAAAGTATTACAAGAAAAGTGAAAAAAGAAAATGTTTTACAAACTATTGTAAATGAAGCAGTAGGAAAAGATCAGAACTTAAAAGTACCAAAATATTTGAGAAGAAGATATAAATATCGATTTATTGTTCCTTTCAAAGGAAGAGATAATGCAACAGGAGCAATTTATATAAAATAAAAGAAAAGCAAATAAGATGCTTTTTTTTTGAAGATTTTTTTGATATACTAGTAATGATAATCATAGAGGGTGATAGTGTGATAGGGAAAATTGAAGAAATACAGGAAAACAGCGTCATCATTAAATTGGATATTAATATTAACGAACAACCAAATTTAATTAATTTACATTTGGTTTTTGAGGATGGTCCAAAAAAGATAGTCGCAGAAATTATGGATGTGAATCAGACCATTATGAAAGCGAATATCGTAGGAGAAATTGAAAATGACCATTTTATTACAGGAGCTAGTTCTAAACCTTCTTTTAAATCTACTATTCGCTTAGTACGTACAGAAGAATTAGAACTATTATATGGAAAACAACAATTAGAATTTGGATATACCAACGTTGGAAGAAGTAATGTTTATCAAGGATATCGAATTAATGTTAGAATTAATGATTTCTTCAATAGTCATTTCGCGATTATTGGAAACTCTGGAAGTGGAAAGAGTAGTACCATTGCTTCTATGATTCAAAATTTATATACTGGTCCTAATAAACCACCAGTGAATTCTGCTTTGTTCTTCTTTGATGCTTATGGAGAATATACTAGAGCATTTGAACATCTTCATGAACAAAGACAAGAATTAAATTATAAAGCTTATACGACCAATCTTTATGATCAAAAAACAGAAATTTTAAAAATTCCAATTTGGTTATTAGATGTAGATGATTTGGCTTTGTTGTTAGATGCGAATTCTCCAATGCAATTACCAATCATTGAGAAAACATTAAAATTAGTTCCTATTTTAACAGGAAGTTCTGAAATGGTAATTCAAAGAAAAAATGATATTATCGCAAGAGCATTACAAGATATTTTATTAAGTGGAATGGATTCTACAAAAATTAGAGACCAAGTGATTGGAGTATTAACCAAATTTAACACACCAACGTTAAATCTAGAAAGTCAGATTGTACAACCAGGATATACGAGAAGTTTCAAACAATGTCTTTTCATTGATAAAACAGGAAAGATGCAAGAAATGGAATTGGTTGTAGAATTTGTAAGAGCCTATATCATGGATGAAATGGAGGAAATTCCAGAAGAAGAATTAAATCCATTCTATACTCTTTCTGATTTAGAAATGGCAATGGAATTTGCTTTAATCAGTGAAGGAGTTTTAAAAAGTGATAGAGTGTTTGATACCGCTAATATTATGAATGTTCGATTACACTCTTTATCAACAGGAGAAAATCGTCATTTCTTTACCTATCCAAAATATGTGACAAGAAGTCAATATATTGAAAACTTATTATATAATGAAGAGACTTTAGGAAGATGTCAAATCATTAACTTTAATATTAATTATGTAGATGATAGAATGGCAAAAGTAATCACAAAAATTATTTCTAGAATGTTATTCCAAGAAGCTAGTGATAATAAAACAAGAGGAAAAAGATCTTATAATATCGTGATTGAAGAAGCCCATCGTTATGTACAAAAAGATAATGACCATTTACTATTAGGATATAACGTGTTTGAACGTATCGCAAAAGAGGGAAGAAAGTATGGAGTATTCTTGTCTCTAATTACACAAAGACCTAGTGAATTATCAGAGACTTGTGTTTCTCAATGTTCTAACTTTATCATATTAAGAACGGTTCACCCAAAAGATTTAGAGTATATTCAATCTATGATTCCTAGCGTTTCCAGAGAAGTTATGATGCAGTTAAAAACATTAAAACCTGGAAATTGTATTGCTTTTGGTAGTGCTTTTAAAGTACCAACATTTATGTATATGGATGAGCCAAATCCAAAACCAGATTCTAGTAATGTAAATTTAGAAGAAGTATGGTATCAAGAAGCAAAAGTGCATGCGACAGTAGAAAATACAGTGATGCCAATTCCACAAGCAAATGATGTGAATCAAATGATGGCACAACAAGCAGGTCAAATAGAAATAGCACAAGTAGAACCACAAGTTCAAGAATTGACACTCGATGATTGATGAAAAATGTCAAGTTGACAAATAAATGTTGATTTCATTTTTCTTTTTCTAAAATTGTGTTAAAATGATTATAGAATTAGAGTAATCACATAGGAGGCTATTATGAAAGATAAATTAAAAGGATTTTTTGGAGGTTCTGACGAAGGAACAGAAGTGACAGCAGATGAAAGTTATTACACAGTATCCAGAGAAGAATTCCATGATGTGAATGGAATGGCTGGATCAAAAATGATGTTATTAGAACCACGTGCTTATAGTGAGTCACAACAAATCGCAGATTATTTAAAAAATAGAAGTGCAGTGGTAGTAAATTTAAAAAGAGTAACACCAGATCAAGCAAAGAGAATTGTGGATTTCTTGTATGGAACGATTTATGCTATTGGTGGAGATCTACAAAAATTAGGTGGAGGAATTTTCTTATGTACTCCAAATAATGTCAATGTAGAAGGAACCATCAGTGAAGAAGCAGGAAAAGCAAGAGGAAAGAAAGAAAGCAAAGAAGACGAAGAAGATTTCTTTTAAGAGTATAAATAAAACTTCTCCTAGAAAGAGAAGTTTTTTATATTGTCATTCTTTCTAAAGTGTGTTATATTATACGAAAGCATGTGCGAAAGACGGAGTGTTTTGGAATATGTAGAGAGCTTGTGGTTGGTGAAAACAAGTTAGGAAGAAATACTTAGATCACTTTCAAGTTGCGATTTATGGATAAGATAAATACGGTAACGCGTTATAGTTTTTGAGGTAATAAGATTACAAAATAAGGTGGTACCACGAGAACTTCGTCCTTAGGGAGAAGTTCTTTTTCTTTGTTTCCTACATAGAATGGAGAAAATGGAACCAATTGTTTTGTAAAACTCTTTCGAAAAAATGATGAGAATAGGAGTGGTAATATGTTTGAAAAACTAAATACAAAAGAAACTTACAAAGTAGAAGAAGAAGTATTAAAGAAATGGAAAAAACAAGATCTTTTGCAAAGATGTATTGATACGAGAAAAACAGGAGAAAAATGGGTTTTTTATGATGGACCAATTTATGCGAATGCGAAACCTGGAATTCACCACGTCTTTGCGAAAACCATTAAAGACGCTTTTTGTAAATATAAAACCATGCAAGGATATCGAGTAGAGAGAAAAATCGGATTAGATACGCATGGATTACCAATCGAAGTTAATGTAGAAAAAAAATTAGGATTTGAAAATAAATCGGACATTGAAAAATTTGGAATCAAAGAATTTTGTAAAGAGTGTAATCAAGAAACCGCATCCAATATCGATGAAGTCAAAAAAGTAACAGATATGATGGGTCAATTGATTGATTGTGAACATCCTTATGTTACTTGTGATAATGAATTTATTGAATCGGAATGGTGGATTATCAAAGAAATGGATAAAAAAGGACTATTATATTATGGAAATAAAGTTCTTTGGTATTGTCCAAGATGTGGTACAGAATTGTCTCAAAATGAAGTATCTCAAGGATATGAAGAAGATTCTGTTAATTCATTAATTTTACCGTTCAAACAAAAAAATGAAGATGTATATTTCTTAGTATGGACGACAACACCATGGACACTAATGGCAAATGTTGGTCTTTGTGTGAATCCAGATTTAACATATGTCAAAGTAGAATCACAAGGATATCAATTCATCCTAGCAGAATCTTTAAAAGAAAAAGTCGTAGGAGAAGAAGCAAAAGTATTAGAAACTTACAAAGGAAAAGATTTGGTAGGATTAGAGTATGAACAATTAATGCCATTTGTAACCGTAGAAGGAAAAGCATTTGAAGTGATGGCAGACCATTATGTTTCTGCAGAAGACGGAACAGGAATTGTTCATATTGCTCCTGCTTTTGGACAAGATGATAACCGTGTTTGTCGTGAAAATGGAATTGGATTTGTAAATCCGGTAGGACCAGATGGATGTTACACAGAAGGACCATGGGAAGGAAGACTAGTTACTGACAAAGAATTAGAACTAGATATCATTAAATGGTTAAAAGAAAATGATAAATTATTTAAAAAATTAAAAATCACAGATGACTATCCACATTGTTGGAGATGTAAATCACCATTAATTTCTTATCCAAAACCAGCATGGTATGTAGAAACAACTGCTTATAAAGATAAGATTATCAAAGCCAATCAAAAAATTCATTGGCATCCAGATTTCGTAGGAGAAAAACGTTTTGCCAATTGGTTAGATAATATGGTAGATTGGGGAATTTCTAGAAACCGTTATTGGGGTTGTCCAATGCCTATTTGGGAGTGTGAGTGTGGACACCGTGAAG
>CAMNDO010000046.1 GCA_946535455.1 uncultured Caryophanales bacterium | reverse complement strand
AAACAACAAATTATCATAAGAAAGAGATATCGCTCCATTCACATGTTCTTTTTGATATTCAAAAGGACTTCGAATATCGATTATATTTTTCATACTTCACCTCTACTATAGAGAATGAGAATAAGAAAAAAGAAATCATAATAGATTCCCAAAAAAATAATGGATATTATCCATTATTTTACTTCATATGGTTTTTCTTTACTACCATTTCCAGCTTTGTAGAACACCTTATCATTTAAGTAAATAACAGGTCGAACAATAGCATAACTACTAGCGTTCGTAAGTTCTAATGCCCCATATCGAGTAGCTTGGAAAACAGTAGAATCATCTTCTTTATTAGCTGTTACTAACCACCAATTAAAATCAGCTACTAAATAATTATAGTTTTGACAAGTTTTAGATTCTGCTGATTTACAATTTGGATCTAAACTAGCATAAAGGAAATCAGATACAGTAAGTAATCCGAATCTTTGATTTTGAACTACTTCAGAACACTCTTCTGTATTATTCTTGACTTCACTTCTTACGGTTCTTTTTCCTGTACAAACATTAAAGGAAACCATTTTTGCTTTATCATGATCAGATAAAATATCTTCTCCGTCTTCTTCTACTGGATTTTTATATACTTGATCTAAATAATCACGAACACGACTTGCACTATACTGATTCATTCCAGAATCATAAGAACGATTTTCATTATAACGATCATCCCATGGTTGTGTATAAGAAATTCCTTTTTCAGAAACTAGTACAAGATTATTATTTGCTGTAATACGCACAATTCTCCATAGAGATTTATCTAATTGAACGTAATTGTTAATGTTTTCTCCACGGTAAGTATAAGTTCCATTGTGTGCATATAATCCATATCCTGTAGATACCAAAGTTTGATCACTTAATATTTTTTGATATAACTCTACTGTCGTATATTCTTCACCACAATTTAAATATGGAATGTAATAATAATCATCACTTGTTTTTTGTACTTGAACTTTTCCAGAACAAATGGTTTCATTGATCGGATATTCTGATAAATCTTTCATATATCCTGCAGCCACTAAGTTACTAGAATCAATTTCTACAATATCTCCATCTATTCCAGGTAAACTAGAAGGATTCTCTTCAAAATACTTTTCCGCTGCTTCTTTTAACATATTCTCCAACGTTATGACATCATAATCATTATTTCCTAAAGATAGTAAAGATAGTAATAAGACCAATATTAAAAAGATCACTACTATAATTCCCATAAAACGGAACATTCTTTTCTTTGCACGAACTCTTTCTAAAAGAATCTCGTCATTATCATCATCTTCTTCAATGATAAAATCTTCCTCTTTTTCTTCTTCTTTTTGTTCTTCTTTTACTTCTTCTAATTCTTCATTCATATTTTTCATCCTTTCTAGCTATCAAAGAAATCATCAAAGAAATCATCATCTAAGTCATCCTCTAAATCTAAATTTGGAGGAGTAGGAACAGATTCCTCTTTGACATCTAAATGTTCTAATTCTTGTTTTTCTTCTTTCTTTTCTTCTGGGATGGATTCTTCCGTCTTGATTTCTGCTTTTTTCTTGGCTTCTTCTTCGTTTCTTCTTTCTTCTTCTTCTAACGCTGCGATTTTAGCATCAATCTTACGAACCAATTCATCGACATCAAAACCTAAATCATCCTCTGTTTCCATAGAAACTTTAGGGGTAGGTTCTTTGGTAAATGGTTGTAGGTCTTCTTCTTTCTCTCTTTGTCTTGTTAAAAACTCTGGAATGTTTGGTGGAGGTACGCTTCCTCCTCTTTTTCTTGCAGCTTCTAACATTGGAGGTAATTGTTCTGCATAAGGATCTCTTTGCATCGTAGCGAATGGATTACGAACTTCTTCCATATCTGCTTCATCTGCTGCCTTCATCATTTCCAATAATTTCTTCTTCTTTTCAGATTTTACAAATTCTTTGATATCAAATGTATGTACTTCTCGTTTCTTTCGATCAGGATACTTTGCTTTTGGATATTTTTCTCCCCAATTTAGTTTAAAATTAGGAACCATTTTTGTTTTAAATGGTTGTTTTCTCATACGAAGAATAATCACTTCATATTGTTTCATTCTTTGTAAATCAGAAACAGTTACTAGTGGTGTAGAAGCGGTTTTATCATCTTTTTTCGATTTCACTTCTCCACACATTTTAGAAATTTCTTCTAAGGCTTTTAATTCTGTTGTGATTAAGTAAACAATATTTCCACAGTTACCACGAATGGTTTCTGCATCTTCTTTTCCATAAACAGAATCTAACTGTGCAAAGTTTTGAATAATCATCGTAAAACGAATTCTACGAGAACGAGCTGCGGTAATCATAGTCGTTACATCTTTTAATGGAGGCATATTCGCAAACTCATCTAGTAAGAAGTTTGTACGAATAGGAAGTCTTCCTCCATGCTTTTGCGCAGTGGAGATTAATGTTTCATAAATTTGTTTTAAAAGAATCGTTACTAATGAGTGATAGGTTTTCTTTTCATCTTGAATAACAATAAATACAGCAGTTGGTCTTTCTCCAATACTTTCTAAATCAATATCACTATAAGATAACATCTCTGATAAATTATCACGAGAAGCAAATAATTTTACTTTTTGTTTAAATACCGATAAAATACTTCCCTTGGTCTCATTTGGAGCCATAATGGTACTAGAAGCATTAATTGCTGCAGCACTACCAGGATCCTTCATAGAGAAATATTCTTTAATATAGGTTGTTCCGCCAAACTTTTCTTCTCCGACGGTAGTAGCCAAAGAAATACTATTAATATTGATTTCATTTTCTTTTGCATCTTCGAATAATCCTAATGCCACTCCTGAGAAATAATCTGCGGATGTTTTTTCCCAGAATGGATCAGCATTTTTATTAGAATCATCATATAAAATATTTAAAGCTAAGTCATCTAATAACTCAATGGCTTTATCATGATTTCCATTTTTATATAATTTATAAGGCATAGCCATTGGATTCCATGCATTTCCATTTTGTGGATCACGGAAGTTTAAAATTAAAATTTGATATCCCCTTTTACGAAGCATTTCTGAATTTGCTTCATAAATTTCCCCTTTTGGATCGGTAATAATCATAGATTCTCTTGCTTTGGCTAAACTATGTACCATTGGATGAATGACACCTTGTGTTTTACCAGAACCAGTAGCTCCGATAACCAAAGAGTGATACTCTCCATTATCAACCCACATTTCTTTTTCATTAATAATTAAAGGAATTCCTGCTTTTTTAGAGTTTTTTGCTTGAATCGGAACACATTCTAACTCTTCTTGTATTTCTTTATCTTTTGCCCATCTAGAATATCCTTTATCTTTTTTATCAGTGGTCACTCCAAATCCTTTTTCTCTTTCAAAGAATAAGGAACTAACGGAAGCGAATAATCCTAGTAATGCTAATAAATACAGTAATATAGTAGATAAAAAGTATTTTGGAGCAAATGCAGGAAATGGATTAATTCCAGATAAATGACCTTCACTAGCAAAAGTTGCTACGTTAGACACACAAATAGCAACGACATATAATAAAAATCCCGCAAATAAAGCAAAAATTAATAAATCTTCTGGATCCATCCTTAACTTAAATTTCATGCGCATTCTCCTTCACACTATATTATACCCTAACTTTTCCAAACTGTCATTAATTATTCGCTAGAAACTATATTTTTAAATTCTCCGTTTCTAAATTGAAATAACATGTTTAATGGTTCATCTACACTATATCTTCCACAACTTAAAATCATTTCATAATTATTATCTTCATCCAAATCTAAAAAGGTATGAAAATATGGTTTACACCCATTAAAAGAACGATTTTCTAAAACTTCTTCATAAATGGGATAAATTTGATTCTCTTTCATCATAAAAACAAAAGAAAATATTTGACTCACTTCAAAATCAGGAAATACATTACTCACTAAATAAAAGGTTTCATTACTTCCATCTCCATCAAAATCAAAAGAAGTTTGATAAGACGCTGTAAATTCACTACTTGGGTCCAATCCTTTTTCTTGTAAAAAGGAAGAAACAACATCTTTATTTTCAATTTCTTCTAGTGTAAATGGAAAAACAGAAATGGAACGATTGGAGGTATATGCTAAAAAAGTTCCTTCTAATGGGATTCCATTTTTTTCTTCATCAAAGGCATACCATTTTCCCTCATTCCATAAAGAAAACTCTCCTTTATATTCCCCTTCTAAAAATACGTGATACTTTTTCCAATCTAATTCTTGTTTTGCGGAAATGTCTGTCATCAATCTCCATTTCTTCTTTTGATACGTAAAAATAGTATTGTCTCCTACTAATAAAGTCGTTTCTTTTGCTTCCTGTAAAATATTAGGAATCCCAAGAGCAAAAAACATCACCAAAAAGAATACTATTAAAATAATAAACAATGTCATATAAACTTTTTTATCTGTCATAACATCACCTATCCTACTCGATAATATGCCACTTGAGAAGTATTTCCCCAATAATACTGTGCCCACATATCAACTGCAGTACTACCAGGATCCATCATCAAAATACGATCTCCCTGAACCGTATTCACAGCTACCCAGTGTTGACCCGTATTTCCTTTTACTTCCACCACGGCATATACCCCTTTTTGATTCACTAAATTTCGTATGGTTTGTAATTTCTGATCTCTAGACATTCCTGTCAAATAGATTTTTCCTTGATATCGGAAACTTGGTGCTGCAGAAGCAGCAGCTGCCCAAACAAAGTTTCCTCCTGAAATAAATCCTCCATGAGAATTTAAATGCGTAACAAATGTTCCTGGATTGAAATTTTGAATATTGGTAGAAACTCCGCTTTTCGCAATTAACATTGAAACCGAAGTAACCAAACACCCAATTTGACCAATCGTTCTTCCGCTATTTCCCATTTGTACATTAACCCATGGTCCAACATATTGTTTCCAATTGGTAAATTCTCCTGAGGAAGCCCCACAAGAAGTAGTCGTTGCATTACAAGAAGACTTAATTAAATTGGTTGCTTTATAGTCTCTATCTCCTTGATTATAAACTTGTACTAAAATTTGTTTATAACTTAATCCAGATTGTGCCAAGGAAATCATCTTGGCTTTATCTTCTTCATTATACTTTGTATAAATAACATAGTTTTGATCATTCGCAAGAACTTGTCCCATCACTTCTTTCGCATATGTTCTTAGAGGGGAAGAACTAGAAAGTGGTTTCTTTTGAAATCCTGCTACATAATCTAATCCACTATGAACTTGCCCATATTTACTGTCATTCGAAGAACATCCACGATCAGGATCACAGTATACTTGATCTACATTACAACTCGCAACTGGTAAAATGAGTTCATCATTTTCTTCTCTTAAACTTCTCCAGCTTCTTAAATCAGCTTGTTTGGCTAAAGCATAGCTTCTTGCTACTACCATAAAGGCCTTCACAGCTTCTTCTGGAGCATCTTCTCCCATTGCGTAATACGCAACTCCTAAAATATATTTTTCAAAAGGAACTAACGATTCTCCTCCAAGAGGTTTTCCAAAAGTTCCTCCATAATTATGATTACTTGCCCTACCACACTGCATCAAACGAACCGATAATTGATTCGTTTGTACTTTTTGAGAAACATTTCCTTTTCCTTTGATATAGAATCCTTTTAGATTATAAGAACATGTTGTACTCTCTGAACAAGCATAGTCTGGCTCTTTTCCAATAATTTCATAATAGGTATCGATATATTCAAAAATTTCATTTGTGATATCTTCTCTTGTTTTTTTTGTCGTTTTTTTCACGTATTTTGGAATAATTTTATTCTGTAAATTCTCTTTAAATTTTTCTTCGTTGTAAGCATTTTCATAAAACATAGAATCAATGACTTCACGAATTCTAGCTTTTGTAATTTTTTCATAGTTTAAATTTGCCTCATGTG
>CAMNDO010000045.1 GCA_946535455.1 uncultured Caryophanales bacterium | reverse complement strand
GAATTGGTCGCTAGTATCACACTAGCCAACCCCTTTTTATTCTTTTTGGAAGCAGGCCTCAGGGGGTCCTGCTTCTTAGATAAAAAAACAAAAAAGACGTGGCCGACGTCTTTTTTTGTTTGTTTTATTCGTTGGAAATAAATTTATCTAAGAAAAACATAAAGAAATATCCAAAGAAATAAGAAATAATCATTCCTATAATAAATAAGAATGCGAGTGCAACTTGGAATGTGAATAAGAAATAAAGAAATAAAATCACTCCAATGGCTAATCCTACACGAATAAACCACGTAGAAAATAATGATAACATTGGAATCCAAGTAGATTCAGCACCTGGTTTTTCTGGACTGTCATAATCATAATTGTATTCATTTTCATAATCATTATAATAATCACTCATGAAAACACCCCCAACAAAAGTTAGTAAGATTATACCACAAAATCACAAAAAAGAAAAGAAAAATCTAGTTTTTCTCTTCTTCTTTCTCTCCTAAAGATTCATAATAAGCATAGGTTCTCATTGCTTCTTCTTTATTGGATGATAACATTTTTTTACTATTTTTATTTATTTTAGACAAAGTACGATAGCGATCTTCTCCTAACATAAACTCTTCGTAAGTATCAAAATCTGCACCACTATCTAATTGGAATCCATTTTCTGGATGATAATGGAATAATGGGAAATATCCCGAAGTAGTCGCCTTTTTCTCTTCTTCGATACTATTTTTCATTCCTTTTAAAATTCCTTGTGCAATACATGGAGAATAAGCAATGATAATAGATGGTCCTGGATAAGCTTCTGCTTCTTTCATAATCTTAATCGCATGCATAGGATTGGCTCCTAAAGAAATAGTTCCAACATAAACATGTGGATATGCTAAAGCCATCTTCGCAAGATTCTTTTTCGCGGTTTCTTTTCCAGAAGCAGCAAACTTTGCGATGGCACCTACTCTAGTAGATTTGGATGCTTGTCCACCAGTGTTGGAATAAACTTCTGTATCTAAAACCAAAATATTTACATTTTCTCGATTCGCAAGAACATGATCAATTCCATTATAACCAATGTCATAAGCCCAACCATCTCCACCAATCATCCATACCGATTTTGGTAAAATAAAATCTTTTAATTTGAATAATCTTTCAATTTTCGTACTATCTACTATATCATATAAGGCTTGTGCTGTTTCCTCATTGATTTCATTCACGTAAGCTTTATATACTTCTTTTTCACTTTTCTTCACTTGATCCATATTATTTTGAATCAAGGAAACAATTTGTTTTTTCATCACTTCATCTGCTACTTTCATACCAAAACCAAATTCTGCATTATCTTCAAATAATGAATTGGCCCAAGGTATGGTATATGGCATAGATGGTGTACTAGCTCCATAAATAGAAGAACATCCTGTCGCATTCGCAATAATCATTTTATCGCCAAATAATTGTGTCAATAGTTTCAAATATGGAGTTTCTCCACAACCTGCACAAGCACCAGGAAATTCAAACTTAGGAGAAACAAATTGACTGCCTTTTACCGTATTTGTTGGCATAACATTTTTCTTTTCTTGTACATCTTGGAATAAATATTTGGCTTCTTCCTCTCTTTTATCCTCAATCAACTCTTGTTTCATCTTCATAACAAGCGCTTTCGCACCCTTCACTCCAGGGCAAACTTCTGCACATAGACCACAACCCGTACAGTCTTTTAAACTCACCCCTATGCTAAATTCATATTCATGATCTTTTAAATTAGCATTTTTTAAGTGACGAGTCACAGATTCTGGCGCATCTAATACTTCTTTCTCATCTAATAAGAATGGTCGAATGACACCATGAGGACATACCAAACTACACATATTACACTGAATACAATTTTCCGATAAATAACAAGGAGCGGTATCACTACTATCTCTTTTATCTAGTTTAGAAGTTCCTGCTTCAAACTCTCCATTTGGCATTTTTACAAAACTACTGACAGGAAGCGTATCTCCTTCCATAGAATCAATCACTTCAAATAAACTTCTTTTTGGAACAATTTCTTGATCAAAATCCACATATGGAATTTTAACAGGACTAAATCCTTCTAAAGAAGAATCAATCGCCTTGATATTTTTTTCTACTAAACTATTTCCTTTATTTCCATATTTTTCTTCTACACTTTCTTTAATCTTTTGTACGGCAAAATCAAAATCTACAATTTTTCCTAATTTAAAGATAATCGTTTCAATAATCGTACTAATCTTTCCAGGAATTCCACTTTTCGAAGCAATTTTAGAAGCATCTACAATAAACATTTTTACATGCTTACTTTGTAAGATTTTTTTATCATGATTACTCATCATGGCTAATACTTCATCTGGTGTATGAGAAGTATTTAGAATAAATACTCCATTGTTCGCAATTCTTTCTAACATCTTAATACGATGTAGGTAACTATCTTTGGTACAAACGACAATATTGGCTTTTTCTACATAATAAGTACTTTGAATGGGTTTTTTTCCAAAACGAAGATTGGCAATGGTAACTCCTCCACTTTTTTTCGAATCATATTGGAAATATCCTTGTACAAAAGCATTGGTATAGGTTCCTGTAATCTTCATAATATCTTTGGATGCGGATACCATACCATCACTACCATATCCATAAATCAAAAATTCTACGTTATTACTTGGTAACATAAATTTTTCATCATAAGGGATGCTTAAATTGGTAATATCGTCTACAATTCCCACCGTAAAATTATGATGTACCTCACGAGTATCTAAAAAGTCAAATACTCCTTTGATCATCGCAGGTGTCGTATTTTTACTAGACAATCCATATCTTCCACCAAATACACTGACACGAGCATCCACATTTTTAATGGTTTGTACGACATCTAAGTATAATGGTTCTCCTGTAGAACCTGGTTCTTTGGTACGATCTAGTACGGCAATTTTTTTGGTACGTTTTGGTAGTTCATTTAAGAAATATTTTGCACTAAAAGGTCGATATAAGTGAACTTCCATCAAACCTACTGGTTCTCCTTTTTCCACCAAATAATCTACGGTTTCTCGAATGGTTTCACAAACAGAACCCATCGCTACGATTACTTTTGTCGCATCAGGACTACCATAATAATTGAATGGTTTATACTCTTTTCCGGTGATTTTATTGATTTCATTCATATATTCACTGACAATATCCGGAATTTTATCATAATATTCATTTCGAACTTCGGTCGCTTGAAAGTAAACGTCTTCATTTTGTGCTGTACCACGAATCGTTGGTTTTTTTGGATTCATAGCTCTATCTCGAAATTCTTCTAATGATTTTTGATCGATTAATTTTTTTAATTTTTCCGTATCGATACATTCTACTTTTTGTAGTTCATGACTTGTACGGAATCCATCAAAGAAATTTAAGAAAGGAACTTTTCCTTTGATGGCAGATAGATGAGCAACACCAGTTAAATCCATTACTTGTTGTACAGAAGAAGAAGCAAGCATCGCAAAACCAGTTGCGCGGCAAGCATAAACATCTTGATGATCTCCAAAAATAGATAATGCATGCGTTGCTAGACTACGGGCAGCTACATGAATGACACCTGGTAATAATTCCCCTGCCATTTTATACATATTAGGGATCATTAATAATAATCCTTGAGAAGCGGTATATGTCGTCGTCAAAGCTCCTGCTTGTAGCGAACCATGAACCATTCCTGCTGCTCCTGCTTCACTTTCCATTTCTACTACTTTCACAGGGGTATCAAAGTAGTTTAATTTCCCTTCACTACTCCATTTATCCGTTAATTCTGCCATTGGAGAAGCAGGCGTAATCGGATAAATTCCTGCTACTTCTGTAAATCCATAAGAAACATAAGCAGCTGCTTCATTTCCATCCATAATCTTCATCATAAGTATCACTCTCCATACTATAATCATTATACCATAACAAATGAAAAAAAACACTAATGTGTTTTTTCTTCTTCTTCCTGATATCCTTCTATAATAGTAGGATATAACAAACAATCTTTGATCAATCTATTTTCATCTATTGCTTCTTTTAAAATACGATTCTTTTGATCCCAATCTTCACTTAGAAGAAATGGTAAAGGTACTAAATTACGATCCTCCTCTGATGCTTCTTCTCCATATCCTTTTAAATACTTTTCTAACATCAAAAAAGACACTTGTTTTTTTACTGTAATTTCCATAGTCTCATTCATACTATCTAGAATTCTTTTTTTCATATATTCATCCATATAGTTCCTCCTAAGTCTTCTCTTTTATTATAACAAAAAAAATAGTATTTTAGAATACTATTTTATTTATAATTGCTTTTTACGGGAGCCTTTGCCGGTTTGTTTTCTTTATTTGTAACAATCCATGCATTGGAAACCGTTCTTCCACCATATTCTCCTCCGGCACTTGGACGATTCCATAATTTTCCTTCCACACTAAGTGTAGAAGAAGCTCCACCATCTAAGTTTGCGGCATTATAAGCTTTATATCGTAATAAGATATCGATGACATCATTCATAGTAGCACCTATACTATAACCAGGTAATCTACCTTCAATATTTAATAATAGCACAACACCATCTTTTCTTTGTGCGATTACACTTCTTGGTGCAGTTCCCCATCCTCCATCACCATGGATTTTAGATGTTTTTCCATTGACAATTAAGAATGGTCCAAATTCTACCGCTTCTTTCATACCATCGGCAATGGCATCTTTTGGAGATTTATATGTCAAATACATTTTATGATCATTGGTAAACCCAATTAATCCTCCAGATCCTCCAGGATGGTTCCAAATTAATTTTCCATCTTGGATGATGGCTCCATAAGGAATAGAACCATTTCCCCATCCATCTAAGTCTTCAAATCCTCCACCATTCAATCCAACCAATCCTTGATTGTTTTTGACCAAGGTATTCACAGATTGTCCTGCTTTCCCTAGTTTAGAGGATACTGCCAACTCTACATCTGCAGGATCATAAACTCCAATTAACCAAGCTTTATATCTAGGTTCAATAATACGAATGGTTTTATATACATCATTTCCTGGATCTTTGGTAAATAATTCTTTTTCATATTTATTGGCATAATTTTTCTTTTCTTTAATATTTCCTACTACGATTTCATCTAAGTTAATTTCTTCCATATTATGTTCTACATAGTTTTCACTCATCACTTGATTCACAGTATCTTCATTATACAAAGTATAAGCCAAATATTGATGTGTCATCGTTGTCATAGCTGTTGGAATCCAAAAAGCTTTAAAATCATCTCTTTGGATTAAAATTAATCCATCAATGACAATGATATCTAACAAAAAAATTAACACAGTAAAAATACTAACACGTTTTAATCGTAATTTTTTCTTTACTTTTTTCATCTGTATCACTCCATCACATAAGGGTCTTCTACACTACCATTCCCACCTGTAATACGACTTTTTTCTACCGCAATTACAGGAACAACAGGTAATGCTTCCCGAACATCAACCTCTTCTAATAATCCATTTTCATGGACCACATATTCCATACTACCAACTTCTGATGTTAAATTCATATGATAATATGGTTCTGATGCATTCACAACATGGAAATCAAAAATATTCATTAATCCAATTTTTGCCGTTACTTGTTTTTGATAAATATTTTCCATGGCATACCCTGCATCATCACTAATCTCACCCACTGGGTAAGAAAAGTCCAGTAACATTTTATCATAATTTAGAGAAAAAAGATAGTCCCTATTTAAATAATATGCTAAAGTGCCTCTTGTTTTCATATCAAAAATACTATTGGTACTACTATAAGGAAGCATTAGATTTCCTCCATTGGTAAGTAAATATCCATATCGATGCATTCTTAAAACATTATCTTTATCATAAAAAATAATATAAATATCGTCTCCTAATTTCATGAATTTTCCAATAGCATTG
>CAMNDO010000044.1 GCA_946535455.1 uncultured Caryophanales bacterium | reverse complement strand
TTTTTTGGATTAGGAATTTTATCCTGTGGAATGGTTCTGTTAATTTCCTACTTATTAGGGTTTATTTTTCCATTTATGACGATGAATTTAGCAGAAATGGACATGTTTAGTATATTATTATATTCTTTTGTAGGAGTTGCTTTTGTAGAAGAGATTTGTAAGTGGATTATGGTCTTTTCTAGAGGGTATCGAAGTAAAGAATTTGATGAAGTTTATGATATGATCGTATATGCGGTATTTGTATCTTTGGGATTTGCTTTTGTGGAAAATATTATTTATATATTAGGAAATGGAAATTTACAAACAGCAATCTTAAGAGCATTTTCTGCTATTCCAGGGCATGCTTGTGATGCTGTTTTCATGGGATACTATTTAAGTTTAGCAAAACAATGTCATCATAGAAATCACTATGATAGTGAAAAATATAATATTCTACTTAGTATTTTAGTTCCAGCATTCCTTCATGGAATTTATGACTTTTGTTTATTCTCTGGAATTCAAGCACTCTTAGTAGCGTTCTTAATTTTTATTATTTTCTTGTATGTGATTTCTATTTTAAAATTAAAAGAATTATCCAATGCCAAACAACAGATGAAGAAAAAGAATCGATTCTGTCCAAAATGTGGAAAAGAATTGGAAAATGGAGAATGCAAGGATTGTGAAGGAAGACAAGATTAACTTGTCTTTTTATTTTTGGGAAGGTATAATGATAAGTGGAGATGACAATATGAAAGTGCTATTATACACAGAAGGCGAAAAGTTGTTTTCAAAGAGTGGTTTAGGAAAAGCCATTAAACATCAAATGAGAGCGTTAGATTATGAAAAAATTGATTATACGACAAATGTAGAAGATGACTATGACATTGCACATATTAATTTTTATGGACCCAATTCTTATGCATTAGCTAAAATAGCAAAGAAAAAAGGGAAAAAAATAGTGTATCATGCACATTCTACAGAAGAGGATTTTAAAAAAGGATTTATTTTTTCTAAACAAATTGCGCCTATGTTTAAAAAATGGTTGATTAAGTGTTATAACTTAGGAGATGTCATCATTACTCCAACACCATATTCTAAGAAATTATTAGAAGGGTATGGTATTCAAAAGAAAATTTATGCGATTTCGAATGGAATTGAATTGGATAAATTTAAAAGAAATACGGCTTTAGGAAAAAAATTTCGAAAAAAGTATCATATTTCCAAACAAGAAAAAGTAGTGATTGGAATTGGATTGTATATTGAGAGAAAAGGAATTGTTGATTTTGTAGAATTAGCGAAACGTCTTCCGGAGTATCGATTTATTTGGTTTGGCTATAGTCCATTATCCGCAACAACAAAAGAAGTAAGAGATGCGGTGAATTCGAATCTTCCAAATCTTACTTTTGCAGGATATGTAGAACAAGAAGAAATCATAGAAGCGATGAATGGATGCGACTTATATGTATTTCCAACCTATGAAGAAACAGAAGGAATTCCTATTATAGAAGCATGTGCTTGTAAAACAAAAGCATTAATTCGAGATATTCCTGTTTTTGATGGATGGTTACAAGATGAAAAAAATGTTTATAAAGCAAAAAACATAGAAGAGTTTGAAGAAAAGATTAAAAAGATTTTGGAAAACGAATTAAAAGATTTAACGGAAGAAGCTTATAAAATTGCGGAAGAAAGAGATATTCAAAAGATAGGAAAAGAATTAAGAAAAGTTTATGAGAGTTTATAAAAAACATACCTAATGATATCGGTATGTTTTTTTCTTTTCATTTGTAATATTTAATAAAATTCCAATGACTAACATATAAGATAATAAACTACTTCCTCCATAAGAAACAAAGGGGAGAGTAATTCCCATGATAGGGAATAATCCTACCGTCATTCCAATGTTTTGAATTTGTTGAAATAAAAGCATTCCTAAAATACCAGAAATGGTATACGAATCAGTGTCCATTATTTTTTTCTTCGCAAGAAGTAGTATTTGAATATCCAAATATAAAATAAGAAATAATAATACAAAAATACCTAATAGTCCAAAATTAGAAGCAAATACGGAGAAAATAAAATCGGTAGAAGACTCTGGAAAATAAATAGGAGTTTTATTATATCCGTGTCCTAATAGTCCAGCAGAACCAATCGCTGCCAAAGAATTTTCTAATTGTAATCCACTTCCTGTACTCCAATGAAAGATTCTCTCTAAACGATAATAAATAGAAGAACCAAAAATTTGAATAAATAGATCTTCATGATAGAAATAAATTCCCATGAAAGCAAGGCCTAAGATGAGAATTATCATAAAAGTTCCAATAAACCAACGAAGTCGAATTCCTGAAAAGAACATCATTGAAAAATAAATGATTAAATAAATGAGTACTGCTCCCGTATCCGGTTGTAAAAAAGTTAAGATAGAAGGAATGAGTACAATAAGTAGTGTTTTTCCTATGAAAATAAATTCATCTTTACAAGTAGGATTCTTATATTGTGTTCGAAATTGATGAATCATCGTAGCGAGTGTTAACATTAAAAATATTTTCATAAATTCACTGGGTTGGAAACTACCAACACCTGGTATAGTAAACCAACATCGACTATTGTTGATAGGAGTTCCAAAAAATAATAAGAGTACTAATAAAATATTTCCAATGATGTAAAGATACCAAGTTCTTTGGTATAAATAATCATTTTTAAAGCGCAGAAGAATCCCAACTAGTATCCATCCGGCAATATACCATACCCCTTGTTTGAGTGCTAAATTTCCTAGTGTGGGAGAAGTATAAGTCATGGCACTATAGATGGTAATGATACTAATAAAAGATAATAATATAACAGGAATAATGATGCGATATTGTAAGGACTGTTTCATAAAGATTCCTCCTATGGATATTATACCAAAAGATAATCATTTTTATGAGGAAAATTCATAAAATGTACAAAAGGAGATTGAAATGAAAAAATTACCAGAAATCTATAAAAAAAGAGTACAAAAAGAAATTCGTAACAATAAAGAATATGCTTATGTTAGGAAAGAAGAAAAAATAAATTTTGATTTAGAAAAATCTCTATTTGAAATTTTTCATGGAAAAAAGAATTTTACAAGAAAAAAAGTTATGATTCAAACAAAGAATCATTCTTATGAAACTTATCTATTAGGAAAAACAAAAGATGCTATTATTACATTCGAAAATGATTATATTCCTAAAAAGGATATTCTAAGGATTCAATTTATAGATGAAAAAAACCTCTAGGAGGTTTTTTAATTTAATGTAATGAATGTATCTGTAAGACAGCGAATGGCACCACAATAGTTTAAATCAATTGTGACAAATTCTGCAGTACTAAGGTAAGTAGAAGTAGTAGGATCTAAATATAAAATACGACATGTGCAACAACAATCATCTAAAGATTCTACACGTAATACATCACTAGTTCCTGTAGTTCCATCTGCTAAGGTATATTCGAATGTCCATGGTGTACCTGTAGAACCATTGAATAATTGAATTGGTCTTGTATTATACGCAAGAGTAGGTAGAGAAGGTCCTAAGAATGGTTTGTCACAACCTACGAAGTTTTCATCGAAATTTTGTTGCTGAAGCATTAAAATTTTCTTTAAAATATCGAAAATACAAGAAGAACAATTATTATCAGAACAATTCATGAGTACCCTCCTTTCATGAGAGATGAATGATAGTTCACCTATATAGATAAAATATCTATTTCTAATATAGAGTATGTAAAAAGAGTAAATAGGTGTTGATAAATACCTAACATAGTATATGATTGTGACAAAAAAATATGTAAACAAGGAAAAAGTACATTGAAAAACTTGATAAAAGAAGAAAAAAAATATAAAATGAATGTATAGGATATGGGTTCGGTATAGCGATGAACATATTCTCAAAAACATAATAGGAGGTGAATAAGAATATGGCAAACGTAATTCATGTAGATGAAGAAGCACTAAAAAGTTTAGCAAATGCTTTATTAACAGCTGGTCAAGATTATAAAGAAAACTTAGCAAGATTAACAAATTTAATCGACGAAATCACAAGTGGTGATATTCAAGGAGATCCAGCAACAGATTTGCTTCAAAAATTTCAAGCAAAACAAGAAGTATTTAATATGCTAACAACAACTATTGAAGATGCTGAAGACTATATGAATCTTCAAGGAAAAAAGTTCGACAACATGATTGGAGATTTAAAGCAAGGAATGCACTAATAATGAACTAATAAAGAGAGGAGAAATAAAGTATGAATATTACAATTACGCCAAGTGCAGCTACGGATGATGCTGTGCAAATCGATACAATTGTTAAAAATATGGAAGCAAGTATGAAACAATTAGATGAAACAATTAAAAGTACAATTCCTGAGGGAATTCAAACAGAATGGTCTGAAACAGTAAGAGAAAATTGGGAAAGTTACTATCGTGCTGATGTTCCAGCTGCTATGGAAGATATGAGAAAATCTGCTGAAAACTTAAAATTAGCAGTAGAAAAAGCTTTAGCTTATAGTAGAGAACAAGGAAATTAATCTTATACATTGCAATTGCAATGTATAGGAAAGAGAAAAGTGATTTTCTTTTTCCTATACACTGTAAAAGGGAGAGTGAAAAATATGAATATGGAACCAAGAAGAACATATAAAGGGTATGATAGTAAAAATAATTATTTAGCTCATTGTGAGGCGAAAGATGCCAAAGAATACATCGATCCTGATAGAGTAAAAGCAGCTCTTGAAAATTTCAACAGCGTTGTAAAGGAAAGTATGGATGCTATTATTACAGCTATTAATACCATTATCGCGCCAGATGCACAAGAAGCGGTTATTGTAGAAGGTACAAGAATTACACCGATATTAGAAGAAGTGAATGAAGGGATTGCTGCGATTGCAAATCAAATGATAGAAAGTGTTTCTACATTATATGATGAAGCAGTGATACGATTTAATGAAATACAAACACAAGCAAATAATGATGCTTATCAACAAGTTCGTACATATACAGGGGTTGTAAACGTTATAGAATAAAAGAAAGGAGAAATAGATATGGGATTTTGGAGTTGGTTGACGGGACGTGATGAAAGAGAACAAGATGTATATGCAAATAAAGATCAAGTCGAAACCGTAGTTGCAAATATAAAAAAAATAAAGGCAAATGAAGTAGAATCCGCACGTGAATCTATTAAGACTGCAATTCGGGAGTTAAATGATGTTTGCCAATATGCAGCGGTTGTACCAGTAGATGTATATGATACTTTATTTGATAATATTGGAGAAAACATCGAAAACATTGGTGTTATGTTACAAGATAAAGCCAATGATATTATTGCATATAGTGAATCTAGTTGGTTAGAAAAAGGCCTAAGCACAATTGGAATGGGACTTTTCAAAGTAGGAGAAGGAATTTTATCTGTCGCAGAAGACTTAGGAGACGGAGTCGTTTCGGTAGCAGGATTCGTAGGTGGTATTGTATCGAAAGATTTCCAAGAAAGTTGTGCTAATTTCGTAAAAAAAGAATGGTCTCATGATGTATTTAATTTTTATTATGAAAGTGATTTTGCAAAAGCATCCTTATTTACAGAAGACAGTGCTTTAGCTGCAGGATGTAAATTAGTAGGAAAAGCCGGTGCATATCTATATGCCGGAGGAGTTTTGGCAGGACAAGCTGGAACACTAGGATTGGGAAGTACAAAATTAGGTGGAGCTGCCCTGAAAGTGGCCTCTAGTTCCACCTGGGGAGCAACTGCCGCAGCAGGTCTTGGAGGATTGGGATCCGGAACTGAGACAGGATTGCTTTCTGGAAAAACATACAATCAAGCATTTGGACAAGGTATGTTAACAGGAGGAGCATCTGCAGGATTAGCATTTGCAGGTGGTAAAGTAGGAGAAAAATTAGCGAAAAATGCTGCAATTAAAGAGGCAAGTAGAGCAGTAGATAAAGCTGATGAAGCATTTAATAGTGCTACGA
>CAMNDO010000043.1 GCA_946535455.1 uncultured Caryophanales bacterium | reverse complement strand
TTCTTCTACTTCTACTACTTCTTCTTGTTCTTCTTCATAAGATTCTATAATTTCTTCTTCTTTTTCAATTTCTTTTTTATTTTTCTTTTTTGCCATTTTGGTCACCTCTTTTATTGTTTTCAGTATATCATACTATCAAAACTCTGTCTATTCTACCTTAGATAATTTTTTATGATTCTTCATAAGTTTTTTCACTCCATGTGGATGTTTAAAAGCAACACTTACTAAAGTATTCGTCACTTCTACCACTCTTCCTGTTCCAAATGTTTCATGATAGACATAATCTCCTACTTGATAGTCTACATCTTCCTCTCGAATCATATCCCCTAATTCTATTTTTTCTTCTTTTTCTTCTTTGACATTTGTTTCTAATAAACTAGAATCAATCTCATGAATGAAACGACTCACTGGATTGATTTGATCTTTTCCAAAAAGAGTTCTTCGTCTCGCATTTAATAAGTACAAATCATCTTTTGCACGAGTAATTGCGACATACATTAATCTTCTTTCCTCTTCAACTTCATAATTCTCCATTAATGAATTCATATGTGGAAATATACCTTCCTCTAATCCTACTACAAATACATGATCAAACTCTAATCCCTTCACAGAATGCACTGTCATTAAACTGATACGATTACTATCTTCTTTGTATTCTTCTACATCACTAATTAAACTAATTTCCAATAAGAAATCTTCTAAGGAAATCAATCCTTCTCTTTCTTCAAAGGATTTGGTAATCGATTTAAACTCTTCTAAGTTTTCTAATCGAACTTCTGCTTCTAATGTCTTTTCACTTTCTAATTCTTGTTTGATTCCGGATGCCTCTAATACTTTATCAATTAATTCTGTTAATGTAATATCTTTGGATACTTCTTTTAATCTCTCTATTAATTTTTTAAATTCTAATTCTTTTCCAGAAGTAATGGCTTCATAAATACTAATTCCTTCTTCATCTGCTTTGTCTGTTAAGTTTTGAATTGTCTTTAACCCAATTCCTCTTTTAGGAGTATTAATGACTCTTAATAAAGATACATTGTCTTTTTCATTATGAATTAATCTTAAATACGCAATTAAATCTTTAATTTCTTTTCTAGAATAGAAATAAAAACTTCCAATCACACGATATGGTAAATTTTCCTTTAATAATTCTTCTTCTAAAATACGAGATTGTGCATTCGTACGATAAAGAATTGCGATATCTTGATATGAAGTGTTTTTAGAAACCAATTCTTTTATTTTTCGAATGACATACTGTGCTTCATCTAATTCATTATATGCTCGATAATATTTAATTTTTTCTCCTTGTCCCCTCGCTGTCCAAAGTTTTTTATCTTTTCTTTGTTTATTATTTTGAATCACTTGATTCGCCGCATCCAATATCGTAGTAGTAGAACGATAATTTTGTTCTAAAAGAATCGTTAAAGCATCTTTATAATCCTTCTCAAAATTTAAAATATTTTTATAATTGGCTCCTCGGAAACTATAAATACTTTGAGAATCATCCCCTACACAAGTAATATGACGATTCTTTTCCCCTAATAGTTTCGTTAAAATATACTGTGCTTGATTGGTATCTTGATACTCATCAATTAAAATATACTGATATCGATCTTGATATTTTTCTAAAATAGAAGGATTCTTTTGAAATAATTCAATCGGTAATAATAATAAATCATCGAAATCCACTGAATTATTGGATTTTAATTTTCTTTGATATTTCTCATATACTTTTTGAACCACTTGTTCATATTCACTAACCGCATATCGTTCATACATTTCTGGTGAAATCATTTCGTTTTTACAGCTACTAATTTTATTTCGAATGGCTTTTGGAGAATAAAACTTAGGATCATATCCCATATCTTTCACAATTTTTTTCACAACGGTTAAAGAATCATCACTATCCATAATAACAAAGTTCTTCTCATACCCCAAAATCTCATAATTTTCTCGTAATAGTTTTAATCCAAAACTATGGAATGTAGATACCTGTAATTTCAAAACGTCACTTCCAATCATTTGATAGAGACGATCTTTCATTTCTTTTGCTGCTTTATTTGTAAAAGTAATGGCTAAAATTTCATAAGGGCTTACATGGCATTCTTCAATTAAATAGGCTACTTTTGTCGTTAATGTTTTGGTTTTTCCTGCTCCTGCTCCTGCGATAATTAATAAAGGACCATCATTATACAAAACAGCTTCTTTTTGTTTCTCATTTAATTCTTCTAAGTTCATATTCCCACTTCCTGTCTTTCTCTATTATAACGTAATTTTCAAAAAGAAAAAAGCATTAAGAAATGCTTTTATATAATCTTTCTAACTCTGTAATTTTATCTTGTTCCCTTTTTCTTTCAGAATCTTTTTTCTTCTTTTCTTGTAACATCTTTAATAATAATTTGTAGTCTTCTACCGTTAACATTTCTTCCATCGCACTCATCTCTTTGGAAGATTCTACTGTTTTTATTCTTTCCTTTTTCGTTCCTTTTACCATTTTAGGAAGAGAAGTTGGTTCATAGTGACTTGGTAATTTTTTGATTTCTTTTTTTACCATAACTACTTTGTTTTCTTCTTTCTTTCCTTTTGATAAATACCATAATATGATTTTATAGCTCGCTAGGAATAAAATCCAAAGGATAAAAATCATACTAGAAAGTTCTACTAATGCCGTTACTTTTTCATTTTGATATAAAGAAGAATCTTGAAATACATTTAATTGTTCCGTATTCACTACACTAATAATCAGCGTTAATAAATAGTGAATGATGATGTATACTAAAACATTGACAATTTGAATTGGCTTTGTAATCTTTTTTTGAAATACACTCATCCAGAAAATAACATTGGTAATGATAATTGCTACAAAGTATATCGCTAGGTTTGGGAAATATAAGGCAATAAAGAAATGATCCATCATATAATTTCCCATTTGGAATAAAGAATCATGATACATTAATATTACAAACGTCAACACACCAAGAGCCAACAAGATATAGATCATTCTGTTTCTCTCTAGTGTCTTATGGTTTGTCGTTAAAAATACAATTCCTAAGATTCCTAAAAGCAAAGCCACAAAAATCATCCAGTAAGATCCTGTTGTGACTTCCCATAGAATTTTTAGTTTTTCTGGGAAACTTAATGGACTCATATTTCCACCCCCTTTTCTTTTTATTCTTCAATACTAGTTAATTCTAATATGTAAATCGTTTGTGTCGTAGAATCATTATTCGTACAAGTAATCAGTGTTAATGTTGTTTTATCATAATTTCGATAAATGGATACTTTCCCAATTTTTGGTTGTGTATAAATATTGGTAATCGTATAAATATATTTTTTTCCTTTATATTCAATGAATGCAGTATCTTTCATTTCTAGCTTGTATAAGTCATTAAAGAATGCTTTCCATCCAGTACCAGAGTGTCCTGCTAAAATAAAGTTTCCTTTTTTGACATCTGGATAGTCCGATCCTGCAACTACCAAAATATTTTGTTCTACATCATTTTTAGAAGAACGTTGATCCATAAATCCTTTGACCAAATTAATTTTTGGAATATTTAAATACCCAATATATTCATTGGATACAGGTTCTTCTTTTTTTATCTGTTCTGCTTTTGGTTCTTCCTTCACTTCTGCTTTTGGTTTTTCTTCTACTTTTTCAATCACTTCTTCTCCATTGTAGAAAAGACTTGCCATATAATCATGCGCAACCATTCTTTTTGCTTGTACATAATTATAGGATAAGAAAAATAGTCCCATGATTGTGAAAATCGCACCAATAAATGCTGTTGTTGTTCTTTCCCTTTTTTTCATATGATTCGCCCCATTAACGTGCACTATTATAGCACAAAATCATGGTTTTCGCAAGATATAAGCCCAAATTTAGGCATCTAATAGAACCGAACTTCTTTCCTTTCATATAATAAAAACGTAAGGAGGAAATTCATGAAGAAAAAAGTATTGATTTCTATTGTGTTATTTATGGTTTTGATTGGAATGTTCATTTCCTTATTTCACGAGAAAAAATCAAACCAACAAAATTTAGAAAAAGTAACTTTAGCGGAAGTAGCACATACGGTTTTTTATGCCCCTATGTATGTTTCGATTGAGAAAAAATTCTTTCAAAAAGAAGGAATAGACATTGAACTTATTTTAACAAGTGGTGCCGACAAAGTATCAGCTGCTTTATTATCAGGGGATGCTGATATTGGTTTTTCTGGAAGTGAAGCCACGATTTATGTGTATAATGGAGGGGAAAAAGATTACCTACAAACATTTTCTCAATTAACCCAAAAAGATGGTACTTTCTTAGTATCGAGAGAGAAAATAAAAGACTTTTCACTGGATGATTTAAAAGGAAAAAGCATCATTGGAGGTAGAGCGGGAGGTATGCCAGAAATGACTCTAGAGTATGCCTTAAAACAACATGGAATTGATCCTAGAAATGATGTTTTTATTGATACTTCTGTTGCTTTTCCTGCGATGAGTGGTGCATTTATCGGAGGACAAGGAGACTTTGTTACTCTCTTTGAACCTACCGCTAGTATTGTAGAAAAACAAGGATACGGAACGGTTGTCGCAAGCATTGGAGAGTTAGGTGGAGTAGTTCCTTATACTTCTTATTCTGCTAGAAAAAGTTATATCAATCATCACAAAGATTTGATTCAACGTTTTGATCGGGCCATTCAAAAAGGACTAGACTATGTCCATACCCATACGAATGAAGAAATTGCAAAAGTCATCTTACCACAATTCCCAGACTCTTCTCTACAAGATATTCAAAAAGCCGTAGAGCGTTATCGTAATAATGACACTTGGCCAAAAACAACTCACTTTGAAAAAGAAAGTTTTGACCACTTACAAGATATTATGATTGACTATGGAGAATTAAAAGAAAAAGTATCTTATGAAAAATTATTCTATTCCATTCAAAAAGAGAATTAATTCTCTTTTTTTCTCACTCTATTTTATCCATATAAGAATAGTTTAGAGAACGGTTTTTTGTAATAGCATTTAATCCCGTTGCTTCTTCATAAAATTCTCTTGTTTTTTTCGCAACATTTCCCCCTCTACGTGCTACTTTTTGATTTTCCAAAAATCCTTTTGGTTTTTCGTTCTTTGCAATATCTCTTGTAGTGATTTCTCCAATATCTGCTAAAGCTATTTCGATATCCGTCATATTATCTCTTAAGTTTTCTTTACGAAGACCCTTGAACTCTTTATATTCGCTCGCACTCATTCCAGACCACTCTTTATAAATACTATTGGTAAGAAGCGCATATTCTATTTCTTGGTAAATTCCTCCTTCTTTCCATATATCTGTTAATCTATTTCGATCTAGTGTTGCTTTGATCCTGGATTCAATCCACTTATCATCATATCCTCTTTTTCGATAATAATGGATAGCTCTCTTGATGGCTTTTTCTGGATCAAAGACTTCGTCAATTCTTTCACTTCCTAATTGTGCTAACCATAATTTAAAAGGTTCTGCTTTTGCTGATGGAATAGATTCAATCAGTCTTAATATATCATTTGTCTTCATTGCATCTCGAAAACGCATTTTTCCATCTGGAGCTAACATTTTCAACTGACTACAATTTGTAGTCACTTCACTGCCTTCTTTTTTTAATCTGCTCTTTAAAACAGACCAATATTTTCTAGGCTCAGCACTATCTGTTAATGCACTTATAACATCTACGACACTAAAAAAATATTCTTCTTTTTCAGAATCCCATACACTTCTAATTTCCTTATCTTCAAAGAGATTTGAAATCGTTTCTATTTTGTTATTATCCATAAAATTCCTCCTTCCTAATTTATTCATTACGCGTATCCCGTCGAATTCGACGGATTTATATTAATCTTAAGCATTCTTTCTCTAATTTTGTTTTCAAAGGTCTCGGATTCGATACCTTTAAAATTTATAATATGTTTTTATCTATCCAATCAAAAAACTCTTTACTTGCATTTTTTATTTCATAATATGATATTTCTGCAACTTCATAGTCATGTATTTGTTTAATTTCATTTTCTATTTCATTGAATATAGTCTCTTTTGTTCTAAATTCTAATTTGTATTCATCACATTCTTCTAATTTATTATT
>CAMNDO010000042.1 GCA_946535455.1 uncultured Caryophanales bacterium | reverse complement strand
TGCTAGTAAAGCCGTAGAGAGACCAATATTTTATTCGCTCTTATGAAAGTGAGTTAGGGATAGTGGAAACCTAATGATAATCGAATAGAATTCCTACCTCTTTAGGTGGAGTAATCCCGGTGATGAGCCGTTATTGAATGAAGAAAAGAAAAGGATGGTACCGTGCCTTGCACTCCTTGTACTGTTCTTTTTTATTTTTAGGAGGAAATTTATGAAAAATAATGCAATTACCAGTAGAGATGTAGATTTTGCAAAATGGTATACGGATGTCGTTCGTGCTGCACAATTAGCCGATTATACTTCCGTAAAAGGATGTATTGCGATTGAGCCAAATGGATATGCGATTTGGGAAAAAATCCAAAGTATTTTAGATGCCAAGTTTAAAGAATTAGGACATGTGAATATGCAACTACCTTTATTAATTCCAGAGAATTTATTTCAACAAGAAAAAGAATTGATTGAGGGATTTGCTCCCGAACTTGTTTGGGCAACAGAAGTAGGAGATAAAAAACTAGAAGAGCGTTTTGCGATTCGTTCGACGTCAGAAACATTATTCTGTGACTATTATAAAAAACACATTACATCTTATAAAGATTTACCAAAACTATATAATCAATGGTGTAATGTATTCCGTTATGAAAAAGAAACAAGACCATTCTTACGAAGCAGAGAATTCTTATGGCAAGAAGGACATACGGTTCATGCAACCGCTGAAGATGCTTTGGAAGAGACTTATCGCATGATGGAAGTTTATAAATGGTTTAACCATGAAATTTTAGCCATTCCATCCGTTTCTGGAAAGAAAACGGAAAAGGAAAAATTCGCAGGAGCAGAATTTACTTTGACCAATGAGGACTTGATGTACAACGGAGTATGCTTACAGGACGGAACAAGTCACTATTTTGGACAAAAATTTTCCAAGGCATATGATGTAAAATTTACCAATAAAGAAAATCAAGAAGAGTATGCTTATTATACGACTTGGGGAAAAAGTACTAGAATGCTTGCGGCTTTAATCATGGTACATGCGGATGATTATGGTTTGGTATTACCTCCTAGAATTGCACCAAAACAAGTAGTCATTATACCAATTGGAAAAGGAGCAGAAGTACAACAACTTTCTCAAAAATACTGTGATTTATTGAATCAAAATGGTATTGTTTCTTATATTGATGATTCCGAAAAATCTCCAGGATTTAAATTTGCAGAAGCAGAAGTGAATGGAATTCCGGTTCGTATTGAAGTGGGAGAAAGAGATTTGAAAAATGGAAAAATTACTTTCGCAAGAAGAGATACTAGAGAAAAGATGGAAGAAAGTATCGATATCGATATTGTGTCATACACAAAAACGCTATTAGAAACCATTCAAAAATCTATGTATGATCGAGCATTAGAAAGACAAAATAAGTTAACATTTGAAGCACATAACTTAGAAGATATGGAAAAAATCTTAAATACACAACCAGGATTTATCCATGCGATGTGGTGTGGGGATGAGGCTTGTGAAAATCGAATTAAAGAAATCAAAGGATGTAAGTCTCGTTGCATTACCGAAGAAGAAGCCATTGATGATCACTGTGTGTGCTGTGGTAAAGAAGCAAAGCACCATGTGATTTGGGGAATTCAATACTAATTTCCTTGCAAAAGCTTATAAATTGTGTTAGTATATTACTGTTATCGGAGGGGAACTTATGGAAACAGCATTATTAATTATATCGATATTATTAATTATTATGGTATTATTACAAAGTGGAAAGGCAGAAGGAGGAGCTTCTATCATTTCTGGTGGGCAAAGTGAATTGTTCGCAAACCGTAAAGAAAGAGGTTCTGAACTTGTGATGACTCGTATCACAGCTTTATTAGGATTAGCCTTCTTTGTTATTTGTTTAGTATCTATGTTTATCTAAGAGCTTCGGCTCTTTTTTTGTGCGAAAGACTAGTTATTCTACTGGAAATAAAGTA
Organism: uncultured Caryophanales bacterium; assembly: GCA_946535455.1. Classification (GTDB taxonomy): domain Bacteria; phylum Bacillota_I; class Bacilli_A; order RF39; family UBA660; genus UBA3789. The sequence goes on along the minus strand of CAMNDO010000042.1, from coordinate 4,197 downwards.
TAATAAGAATAGAAGGTGATACTAGTGAGAGATGATATATTAAATGTTTTGCAAAATAGTGATAAGGCATTAGATATTTATGAATTACAAGATTTACTAGGAATTCAAGAAGTAGAACAAATCAAAGAATTAGGGGAAGAATTACGAAAACTAGAAGAAGAAGTTATTATTTATCGCTCTAATAAAGATCGATATATGATGCTTGAGAATAGCCATCTAAAAAAAGGGGTTATGAGAGCCAATAAAAAGGGATTTGGTTTTGTTGAAGTGGATCAATTAGAAGATGATATTTATATTGCACAAGAAAATATGAATGGTGCGATTCATGATGATATTGTCTTAGTGGAAGTCACTAGTAAGATGAATTTAGATCGTATTGAAGGAAGAATTCTTAAAATTATTGAGAGAAAGAACCAAAGACATATTGGTTTAATTCATTTTGATTCTAAGGGAATTGGTCATATTGATTTAGATGATAGTAAAGTCAAATTAGAAATTGAAATTCCAAAAGAACAAAGTAAGAATGCTGTAGATGGCCATAAAGTCTTAGTAGAATTAACCAAAAAAATCAATAATAGTGGAAGATATGAAGGAAAAGTATTAGAAGTATTAGGACATGTGAATGACCCTGGAGTAGATATTTTATCGATTATTTATAAATATAACATACCTGTAGATTTTCCAGAGGATGTGAAAGAAGAAGTTTCTCATATTCCAATGGAAGTGAGAGGAACAGATTTAAAAGATCGAAGAGATTTACGCGAAGAGATGATTTTCACGATTGATGGTGATGATACCAAAGATATTGATGATGCGATTTCTATTAAAAGACTTCCAGGAGGACATTACGAATTAGGTGTTCATATCGCAGATGTCAGTTATTATGTGAAAGAGGGAACTGCTTTAGATAATGATGCTGCAGAACGAGGAACAAGTGTTTATTTAGTGGATCGTGTGATTCCTATGTTACCACATGAGTTATCCAATGGAATTTGTTCACTAAATCCTAATGTAGATCGTTTAGCCATTTCTTGTGTGATGGAGTTTGATAGTGAAGGAAAACAAATGAATTATGAAATCTTTCAAAGTGTGATTCGTTCTCGTATTCAAATGACTTATAAAAAAGTAAATCAAGTATTGGAAAACGGAGAAACACCTGAAGGATATGAAGAATATGTTGAATCCTTAAACCTAATGGCAGAACTTGCTTCTATTTTAAGAAAAGCGAAAACAAAACGTGGTTATATTGATTTTGGAGTCGATGAAGCTAAGATTTTAGTAGATGAGAATTGTGTTCCATATGATGTGGTTTTACGAAATCGTGGTGTAGGGGAAAACTTAATTGAAGATTTTATGATCGCAGCCAATGAATGTGTTGCGACGCATATTTATTTTATGAATTTACCATTTATTTATCGGATTCATGAATATCCAAAAGAAGAAAAAATCAGAAGTTTCTTATCTTTTGTCAGTGGTTTGGGTTATGCCGTACAAGGAGATATTAAGGATGTGAAACCAACTACCATTCAAAAGATTTTATCTCAATTAGAAGATAAACCTGAGTTTAAAATTCTTTCTTCTTTATTATTAAGAAGTATGCAGAAAGCTGTATATAGAGCAGAGAATTTAGGTCACTATGGTTTGGCAAGTAGTTGTTATACTCATTTTACTTCTCCAATTAGACGTTACCCAGATACTACGGTTCATCGTTTATTACGTACGTATTTATTCGATGGAAAAATGGATATGGGAACGATTCGTAAGTGGGAAGAAAAATTGATTTATATCGCAGAACATTCTTCCGAACGAGAAAGAGCAGCAGTAGATTGTGAAAGAGAAGTAGAAGATATGAAAATGGCAGAGTATATGGAACAACATATTGGAGAAACTTTTGAAGGAATGATTTCATCCGTTACTAGTTTTGGAATGTTTGTCGAACTGGATAACTTAATAGAAGGATTAGTATCTTTTAAAGATATGGATGATTTTTATCATTATGATGAAGAGAGAATGACCTTGACAGGAGAAAAGAATCATGTTAAATATTCGATAGGGGACAAAGTTATGGTAAAGGTCATTCGTGCTTCGAAAGAAGAAAAAACGATTGATTTTGAGGTAGTAAAGAAGGTGTAAGTATGGCAAAAAGAAGGGTAAAGGTTCGAAAAGGAAGATTAATTGCTTTTATTCTTATCTTATTGATCATAGTAGATATTGTTGTGATTGGAATAGGAAGTGTTCTATCGAAAAAAGAACCACCTAAAAAGAAAAAAGAAGCACCTGTAGAAGTAAAAACACCAAAAGAATATAATGCTAGTTTATTCATGGTAGGGGATGCTTTGATTCATAGTGCTGTGTATCAAGATGCTAAACTTTCTGATGGGACTTATGATTTTAAACCAATGTTAGAGTTGATTAAGCCTATCTCTTCTCAGTATGATTTGGTTTACTACAATCAAGAAACCATTCTAGGAGGAACGGAATTAGGGCTTTCTAATTATCCTAGATTTAATTCTCCTTATGAAGTAGGAGATGCTTTTATCGATGCTGGATTTAATTTGGTATCTCTAGCTACCAATCATACGATGGATAAAGGAGAACAAGGGGTTATTAACTCAGTAAACTATTGGAAAACGAAAGAAAATGTTGTGACTTCAGGACAATGGCTATCATTTGAAGAGCGAGAAGCATCTGTTTCGAAGATTCATGAAAAAAATGGAATTACCTATGCATTCTTATCCTATACGACTTGGACGAATGGATTAGAAACTCCAAAGGGAAAAGAATATTTAAATAATGTGTATTCTCCTGAAAAAGCAGCAGAGGATATCGCAAAAGTAAAAGATAAATGCGATGTGATTATTGTTGCGATGCATTGGGGGACAGAATACTATTTAGGAGTGGACTATTCCCAAACAGAAATTGCCAATCATTTAGCAAGTTTAGGAGTTCATATTATTATTGGTGCACATCCTCATGTTGTAGAACCTGTAGAATACATCAATGATGGAAAAACATTCGTCATTTATTCCTTAGGAAACTTTATTTCTGATCAAGAAGGAACAGAACGTTTAACAGGAGTTATGATGTCTTTGAATATTAAAAAAGTAGTTGATGTAGATGATAGTGTTACGGTTTCCATTGAAGAACCAAGAGCAGAATTAATTTATACAAAATCTTATTATGCAAGAAAAAGGAATTTCAAAGTGTACCCATATTCTAATATGAATGATGAAGTATTAAGAGGGTATGCCACTACTTATCAAAAATACATTAATGTTTTAAATAGTAGATATCCAGAATTACAATGGGGAGTTAACGGAAAGAGTGATGAAAATGGAGATACAAAACAAGAGAGCTAAATTTGATTATTTTATAGAAGAAGAGTATGAAGCAGGAATTGCTTTAACAGGAACTGAAATCAAATCCATCCGTGATGGACATTGTAATATCAAAGATTCTTATGGAATTGTAAAAAATGATGAAGTTTTTCTTTTGAATATGTATATTGCTCCATATAAAGAAGGAAATTTATTTAATCACGAAGAAACAAGAAGTAGAAAACTCCTTCTCCATAAAAAAGAAATTAAGAAGATCAAAGAAGCTCTTACGATGGGTGGACTTACATTAATTCCATTAAAAGGATATTTTAAAGAAAATAAATTTAAAATTCTTTTAGGAGTTTGTAAGGGTAAGAAAAACTATGATAAAAGAGAAACCATCAAAGAAAGAGATTTACAAAGAGAAGAAAGAAAAAAAGAGAAGAATTGGTAATCCTCTTTATTCTTTCTTATTTTTATGGTATAATGTGTACACATATGGGGATGATTTGGTTTCGACGGGAATAGTAGAGCATAGATGGCAAGTCGAATGTCCACGTCACGGGCACAAAAAAATAAATGCAAATAAAATTAAAAATGCTGTAGCTACTTTGTTTGGTGCAAACCAAGCAGTAGCTTTTGCCTAATATAATATAAGGTCAGCTCTTTTTCTTATCTTTCCCTAGGGGATTTGAAAAAGATCATTTTACTGGGGTATAGCTATCTCTTGTCTAGGAGGTAGCAAGAATCATTAGACTGGTATATTTTCTTGGTCGTTAACTACTTGGAAGGTATACGAGAACAATTAGTTAACTAAGCTTGTAGAAGTTTATGTAGCTTTATTTTCGGACAGGAGTTCGATTCTCCTCATCTCCACCAT
>CAMNDO010000041.1 GCA_946535455.1 uncultured Caryophanales bacterium | reverse complement strand
AAATTACGAATTAATTCCATAGTCGATTGATCATCATACGTAATATTACGACTCCACCAGTTTCCAAAAGCATATCTTGGAATTAAAGCAGGGGCCCCTGTGATTTTAAAATAATCAAACAAAGCTTGTCTAAAGTCTCTATCATATAAGAAAACATAAACATCATAATGATCTGCAGGTGGATTGGCTAAAGTTCCATCTTCCATAATCACTTTTCCAAAAGAATCATCTAAAGAAGCAAATCCGTCTAAAGAATATAATCCTTTTTGTAAGTTTGGTGGTACGTTTACATCCAAAGAAACCATGTTTCCTTTCATATTTCTAGCTTCTGGATGTCCTACATACCAATCTTTATTTCGATCTCTCTCACGAGATATTAAACTAATTTTTAAATTTTTCATAGGATCTACCTTTGTTCCAATAAAAGGTTGTCCTTTAATATACGTTAAAGAAAAATACTTGGTACTAATTTCCAAAATATTTGCATCTTGGCGCACAGAAAAATTAGGGAGACCCACATCTCTCTTTTTAATTAATTGCGTTGGGCGATCAATAAATTGTCCACTAGGAGAAAACTCCAATCGAACCACACGTTCTGTAATGACAGAAATTCGATAGTTATTCCCTTGTACAATCGCTTTTGAATCACTTTTAGCCTTTGTATAATCTACTTCAAATTGTTTTCCAAGTGGATACATACCAAACACCTTCTTATACTCTATTACCATAATACCATAAGAAAGGGAAATCTCCAAGAAAAAAAGAGGATTTTTTCCTCTTATTGATCTAAAAATAATGCCCAATATTCTTCGAAAGAAATATTATGCTCATGAATGTATGTCGCAATCTCTTCTCCTACATATCGATAGTGCCAAGGCTCTTGTCGAAATCCAGTAATAGATTCAAATTTCTTTGGAAAACGAAGAATAAATCCATATTTATGAGCATTCTCTAACATCCAGGTATATTCTTTTGAATTTGCGAAAACATTGGCTTTTCGACTTCCAATATCAAAAGCAAGACCTGTTTGATGCTCTGAATATCCTGGTTTTGCCACATACTTATCTACATAATTTTGTCCATAGGTTTTCAAATATAGTTCTTGTAAATCCACTTGATCTTGGTAACTACGATAAGCGGAATTAATCACGATTTGATACCCTTCTTGTTCTGCAGCTTTACTCATTTTTTCATAAGCAATGAGTGCAATTCGACTACATTGTAACTTAGGATTAGAGGCATGCTCTTTCCCAATTTCTGTTAAATCCATCGGTTCAAAATCTTCACTCAAATAATGGTGCTTATTGACTAACATTTTAGAAGAAGTATCCGTTACTAATTTCGCATCTACATAATCTTCTTTATCCAAATCTAAGTTTACGAATAAAACGGAAACATCTTCATCTTCCCCTGTTTCATAAGAATAGGCTAAATAACGATCATAATAATCTAGCTTTGCATAATCAATCGTATAAAACTCTTCAATATATTTTACTCTTTCACGCTGTGCAAAACGCCCAACACTATCATCATCTCCGTGTGCAAAAATCAAATTAATATCTCGATTACTGTACCCTTTCTCGATTAATTGATTGATATGAAGAATAAAGTGTTCTTGATCCACAAATTCAATTTTACTATAATGATCAAAATACTTTTCATCAAAATCTTTGCTTAAAAAAGCAGCATTTAGAGTTTTACTTTCCCCTACTTTTAAAACATCATCTTTATAAAAGGAAAATAAAATTTTTCGACTCGCTTCTTTACTATATCCTAGTTTTGTTAAATCCTTTATTTGTCGAGAATAAAATAAGAAAAGTCCAAGGAAAATACAAGAGATGATTCCTATGATCTTCAACCATTTTAAAGGCTTTTCTTTTACTCGAATCTTGGATATTTTTTTCATAGTTTCACCTATGTTCATCATAGCACAATTCATTGATAAATTCTAGGGACTATGCTACAATAAGAGCGATTTTGAGGTGAATTATGAAAGAGTTTACATATTCAAACAGTAACAAAAGATATCATACTTTAGACTATTATTATAAAAATAAATTTCACCAAAAAGTGTTTAAAGTAAGTTTAAACGCTGGCTTTACTTGTCCCAATATTGATGGAAAAGTAGGTGTGGGAGGATGCATTTATTGTTCAAAAACAGGAAGTGGAGAATTTGCTGGAAACAAAGAAGATACTCTAGAAAAACAATTTGAAACGGTAAAAGATATGATGTTAAAAAAATGGCCTGATGCGAAATATATAGGCTACTTTCAAGCAAGAACCAATACTTATGCACCATTAGAAGTATTAAAAGAAAAGTATGAAAAAGTATTACAATTTGACAATGTTATTGGATTAAACATTGCTACAAGACCAGATTCGATTACAGAAGAATGCTTGGATTATTTAGAAGAATTAAACAAAAAAACCTATTTAACGATAGAACTTGGTCTACAAACGATCAAAGAAGAAACTTCTAAACTTATTAATCGATGTCATGATTTAAAATGTTTTGAAGATATGGTCAAAAAGTTAAGAGAAAGAAATATTGACATAGTTGTTCATATTATCAACGGTCTCCCTTATGAAACCAAAGAGGATATGTTAAATACTGTGAAATACTTAAATCAGTTAGATATTCAAGGAATTAAAATTCATATGCTAAGTATTATCAAAGATACTCCACTAGAAATCATGTATCAACAACAAAAATTCAAAGTATTATCCAAAGAAGAATACATTGATATTGTAGTGGATCAGTTAGAATATTTAAGACCTGAAATTGTCATTCATAGAATTACAGGGGATCCCAAATTAGATGAATTGGTAGAACCTGATTGGTTAGTCAAAAAATTCTGTGTCTTAAATGATATTGATAAAGAAATGGTAAAACGAAATACTTATCAAGGGAAAAGGTTAAAAAAATAAGAGCATTGCTCTTATTTTTCTTTCTTTTCTAATGTTTCTTTTAATACCGTTCCAGCTGTTACTAAACCTTGTAGATCACTTGGAACAATAATCTTTGTAGAGTTACCATTCGCAACATCTACCATCGCTTCATAACTTTTTAATTTTAAAACAGCTTCATCCATTTTCGCATCTTTTAATAACTTTAATCCTTGTGCAGTGGCTTCTTGGATTTTAACAATAGCTTCTGCTTCTCCTTCTGCTTGTTTAATTTTAGATTGTTTCGCAGCATCCGCTCTTAAAATCATACTTTCTTTTTCCCCTTCTGCGATTAAGATAGCTGCTTTCTTTTCTCCTTCTGCTTTTAGGATAGCTTCACGTCTTTCACGTTCTGCACGCATTTGTTTTTCCATAGACTCTTGAATATCTTTTGGAGGTAAAATGTTTTTCACTTCAACACGATTTACTTTTACTCCCCAAGGATCGGTTGCTTCATCTAAGATAGATCTCATCTTGGTATTGATGACATCACGAGAAGTTAATGTCTCATCTAACTCTAATTCTCCGATAATATTACGTAATGTTGTAGCGGTTAGATTCTCAATCGCATTGATTGGATCTTCTACACCATACGTATATAGTTTAGGGTCTGTAATTTGAAAATACACTACGGTATCAATCTGCATCGTTACATTATCTTTTGTAATCACGGGTTGTGGTGCGAAATCTTTTACAATTTCTTTTAAACTAACATTGTTCGCAGTACGTTCAATAAATGGAATCACATAGTGTAATCCTGTCTGCATCGTTCTGTGGTATGCTCCTAAACGTTCTACCACATAAGCTTTTGATTGTGGGATAATACGAATTCCTTTCGCAATAATCACCACTAAAATAACAGTAATAATAATTGGAATCATTTTTCTTCCTCCTTCTCCACAATTAATTTTACGCCATCAATATCTAACACTTTTACTTTTTCTCCAACATCAATTGGTTTTTTACTAGTAGCTGTCCAAACATTTCCGAAGATTTTCACTTCTCCATATTTGTTTTTCTCAATTTTTTTGGTTACTTCTCCACTTTTCCCAATCACACGATCTAAGTTGGTTGGTACTGTCTCAAAACCCTTAAATGCTTTGATTAATGGTTTGGTAACAAGCAATGCGATCACGCTCACTACGATAAAGACAATCGATTGAATCATCCAAGATTCTGTAAAAAATGTTGCGACGATTGCCGCAAGTGTTCCAATCGCAAACCAAATGGTCACCAAATTCACCGTTGCTAGTTCAATAATCAGTAAAAATAGAAAAGCCAGAAACCACCAAATAGCCATATCCTCACCTCACTTATATTATAAGAAAAGATATTAGAAAATTCAATAAAATAATCGACAATTTCTTGTGCTTACCTAAAATATAGTTTATAATGGTAATAGGATAGGAGTTTGCTTATGGAGTTAAACAATAAACAAAAGAGAATTTTATCTATCACATTAGCTTGTTGGGGTGTATTTTTATCTCTTAGCGGAGTCATTATGACAACACAAAAAAAGCAAGTATTTCATACAAAATATAATGTAATCGTAGCAAAAAATAAGATTGCACAAGCACAAGCCAAAAATAATGAGATTAAATTGAAAAATATTGAAATAGAAATTAATAATCCAATCAGTGTATATGTCAAAGATTATTTAGAAGACATTGATAATTTAACAGAAGAAACTTTAAGATCTTTAAAACTAGATACTTCATTAGTCAATATTAATGAAGCGGGAGAATATCAATATACAATTACTTATAAGAAAAAGAAGCATATCGGAACCGTAAAAGTAAAAGAAAAAGAATTACCAAACTTCGCTTTCACTTTAAAAGAAATCAATTTAACCGTAGGAGATTCCTTATCAAGTAATCCAAGATCCTTTATCAATGAAGAAATTCCAGATGAAGTATATAATAATCTTACACTAGATATTTCCGGGGTAAATACTAATGAACCAGGAAAATATACCTATTACATTACTTATAAAGGTGTTATTTCTCAAGGTGATGTAAACATAACAGAAAAACCAACTGGTCCTAAAATTATTACACCAGGAGCTTGTGGAAACGATGCGAAATCAGATGGTAACGTTTGTGTATGTATTGAAACTAACAAAGTATTTGATGAAGCAACCAAAGAATGTAAATTAAAAGAAACTACTGAGTAGTTTCTTTTTTTTAACTTAAATTTACAATTTCACCATCGACTACATCAATCAATTCATAGTTTGGCTTACGAGATAGTCCAGGCATTACCATGATATCTCCTAATAAAACCGTAAGGAATCCAGCCCCAGCATATAGTCGAATATCTTGCACCGTCACATCAAACCCAATTGGGACTCCCACTTTCTTAGGGTCGTCTGAGAAGGAATATTGTGTTTTTGCTACACAAATTGGAAGATTAGCGTAATTATTTTTCTCTAATAATTGAATTTTTTCTTGAATTTCATCTGAAATATGAATCTCTTTTGCTCCATAGATTTCTTTACAAATCGTTTCGATCTTAGAAACAATCGAATCATTCTCATCATATAATACATGAAAATTAGATTCTTTTACACTTTCTACTTTCTTTGCTAAGTCCATTGCTCCTTTTCCACCATCTAAATAAGCTGTACTGATGGCATAATCAAATCCTTTTTCTTCACAATGTTCTTGAAACAAAGCAATTTCTTCTTCCGTATCGGTACCATATTGATTTAAACATACAATAACATTGACTCCAAATTTCTTCAAATTCTCATAATGTTTATCTAAATTCGCAAATCCTTTTACCAATGCATCGTTATTCGAATCAAAAATTTCATCTTTGGTAACTCCACCATGGTATTTAAATGCTTTAATCGTACAAACCAATACCACAGCGTCTGGCTTTAAATTGCCTTCTCTACATTTAATATTTAAAAACTTTTCAGCTCCTAAATCTGCACCAAATCCAGCTTCTGTCACAACATAATCTGCTAAGGTAAGAGCTGTTTTTGTCGCAACAATACTATTACATCCATGCGCAATATTCGCAAATGGACCACCATGAATAATCACAGGAGTATTTTCTAATGTTTGGACTAAGTTTGGATAGAAAGCATCTTTTAATAGCGCTACTAAAGATCCTTCTACTCCTAAGTCTCGTACATGGATGTATTCTCCTTTGCTATTATACCCTACTACGATATTCCCAAGTCTTTTTCTTAAATCATCAAAACTAGATGCTAAACAAAATAACGCCATAATTTCAGAAGCAGATGTAATACTAAAGGAATCT
>CAMNDO010000040.1 GCA_946535455.1 uncultured Caryophanales bacterium | reverse complement strand
AGATATTCAATATCTGTCGTTGCTTTACTATAGAATGATAACTCTTCTTTCTTATGATCGCGATATCTTAAATTTTCTTCTTTTAATCCAATTTGTTTTAAGAAATCCAAGCATTTTTGTTTCCAATAAGCATGCCATTCTAAATCGGTATCTGGCTTACAAAAAAATTCATATTCCATTTGTTCAAATTCACGTGTTCTAAAAATAAAGTTTCCTGGTGTAATTTCATTACGAAATGCTTTTCCAATTTGACCAATTCCAAATGGAATTTTGGCTCTTCCACTTCGTAATACATTATTAAAGTTTACAAAAATACCTTGTGCAGTTTCTCCTCTTAAATATACTTTAGAAGCAGAATCTTCTGTTACTCCAATATGAGATTCAAATAATAAATTAAATTGACGAATGGAAGTAAAATCACTTTTTCCACATTTTGGACAAGTAATGTGATTTTCTTGGATGAAATTTTCTAATTTTTCATTTTCCCATCCATCTCCGGTTTCTTTTCCTTCTGTAAACTCTTCAATTAACTTATCAGCTCTATGTCTTGCCTTACAGCTTTTACAATCAATTAATGGATCCGAAAAACTTCCTACGTGACCACTTGCCACCCATACTTGTGGATTCATAATAATGGCTGCATCTAACCCATAACTATTTTTTTCTTCTTGAATAAATTTTTTCCACCACGCTTTTTTAATGTTTTCTTTTAATTCTCTACCTAAAGGACCATAATCCCAAGAATTCGCAAGTCCTCCATAGATTTCACTTCCTTGAAAGATAAATCCATATTGCTTGCAGTAATTCACTAGTTTTTCCATTGTTAATTTTTCCATAATATCCTCCTTCTAACAAAAAAACTTCTAGAATAATGTAAGGACGAGTTTCCCCGCGGTTCCACCTTACTTATTCTAGAAGAATCAGCTTTGTTTCCATACTGCTCTTGGCTTTCCACACCCGTCATCGCACTTATGTATTCATATTATATTCTTTTTTCTATTTTGTCAATTCTAAAAATTATTTTTGATATTGAATCTTATGCAAAGAATTTTTTATAATTCTTTTTTCTCTCTTAATTTCCAAACTTGATAAAGCTTTAGAAAAACAATAAATGACATATACATCCCCCAATAAAAAGAAATATCTGATATTGGTTGATTCAAAACGAAATAATAAAGTAAAAAGAATAATACTAGTTAACAAAAGAGTACATTCCCATATTTTTCTTCTTTTTTGATTCATTTTTTACAACCCCCACACATTGATTGGTCCTCCACTCAATGTGTGTACATTATACCATAAAATGAGAAAAATTTCAAGTTTTTCTTTTGTTTTGACTAAGATTTTGATATGATGAGTCTAGGAGAAGGTTTATGGAAAAAAATAGTAAGAAACGAAAAGATTATTTAAATTGGGATGAATATTTTATGAGTATTGCGAAGTTAACAGCAGGAAGAAGTAAAGATCCTAATACACAAGTAGGAGCTTGTATTGTTAGTTCTGATAATCGTGTATTGTCTACTGGTTATAATGGAGCTCCTAATCACTTTCATGATGATCAATTTCCTTGGGATCGAGAAGGAAATCCACTAGAGACGAAGTACATGTTTGTTTGTCATGCGGAAGCCAACGCGATTGATAATTACAGAGGATATAAAAAAGAGTTTGAAGGTGCTAGAATTTATGTAGATTTATTTCCTTGCAATGAATGTGCAAAAAGAATCATTCAATCAGGAATTAAAGAAGTGATTTATCTTTCTGATAAGTATCAAGATAGTGATTCTACAAAAGCATCTAAGTTAATGTTTGATACTTGTGGAGTAACGTATAGACCCCTAGAGAAAGAACATCAAAAAATATTAAAAATTACCTTAAAACCAGATGTTGGTGTGGAATATGAAAAAGAAATCTAATCATTAGATTTCTTTTTTTATTCTTCTATTTTTTCTACTTTTGGATAAGTTTTTCCTTTTAAATCCATGACTGTTTTCTCAATCACTAAATTCTTTTGTAGTTTTCCACTTTCGGTATCTGCAATTCTTTCCTTTTTTGCAATTTGTTCAATATGATCAAATCCATCAATGACACGACCAAACGTTGTATAATCTCCATCTAAGAATTTCGCATCTTCTAAACAAATAAAGAATTGACTTCCTGCAGTATCATATCCATTCGAACTTCTTGCCATAGAAACAACCCATTTTTCATGAGATAAATCATTTTGATAACCATTGCTTTTAAATTCTCCTTTGATGTGATATCCTGGTCCTCCTATTCCTGTTCCTTCGGGATCTCCACCTTGTAGAACAAATCCAGGCATTAATCTGTGAAAACTATTTTGATCATAAAATCCTTCCCCAATTAAGGAAATCATATTGTTCACGGTATTTGGCGCAACATCTGGATATAATTCCATGACAATAGAACCATAATTTTTGACATACATCGCAACCACTGGGTTTTGGGTATCATATTTTAAAGATACTTCATGTCCTTCTTTTGTATAATCAATTCCTAATAAATCTTCTTTTATCGTTTCTTCTTTTCCTGGTAGAAATACTGCGAACAAAACGACTCCAAAAACGAGTATTCCTAATAAAATATAAATCCACTTTTTTTCCATTATTTCATCCTTTCTAAGATATCTCTTGCCGCAACTAATCCTGTCGCAGCTGCGGTTACAATATTTCCTGCTTTTCCTGCTCCGTCTCCTACGAAGTAAATATTTTCTTCTTTTAGACGGAATTTATCATCGGTTTCAATTTCATTCGAGAAGAACTTAATTTCTGGACCATACAATAAAGTATCATCATTATTAACTCCTGGAATGATTTTATCTAAGGTTTCTAATCCTTCAATGATATTGGTAATAATACGATGTGGCATAACCAAAGCCAAATCTCCTGCGACACAGTCTTTTAGAGTTGGTTCAATAAATCCTTTATGAATTCGATGCCATTCACTTCTTCTTGCACTTCTTAAATCTTTTAACGATTGAATAATGGGTTTTCCATCCCCTAATACGTTTGCGATTTGTGCAATACTTTCTCCATATTGTCTTGTATTCGTAACCGGTTGTGTCAAATTCACTTTGGAAATAAACGCAAAATTCGTATTGTTGCTCTTGATTTCTTTCAATGCATGACCATTGACACAAATATACCCGTAATAGTTTTCTTTTGCTACAAACCCACCAGGATTGGTACAGAAAGTACGGATTTCATCTCCATACGTTTTTGTCTTAATAAAAATCGTAGGATCATAGATGACATCGGTAATACTTTCCATAATTTCTTTTCTTACTTCTACACGTACTCCAATTTCAATACTTTGAGAAAGATAAGGAATTTTATGTTGATCTGCAAATCCTTGAATCCATTTGGCTCCTGCTCTACCAGGGGCTACTACAACATACTTTGCTTGTAATGTTTCTCTCTTCTTTCCTTTTTGATAAGAAACGATATTTTCCCCTTTTTTGGTCTCAATATCTAATACATCGGCACGATCCAGTAACGTTACATTCTTTTCTTCTAAAAAGTCACAAATTCCTTGAATATAAGAAGGTAGATGATCACTTCCTAAATGTTTTTGTTTGATCAGTAATAATTTTGCCCCTGCAATTGCCACTTTCTTTTGAATTTCTTTTGCTTCTTCCATATTAGAAGGATACACTTCCGCATCCATTTGAAACTTTGTAAAAATTTCTTCGGTTTCCTCAATTAATTGATTAGCTTCCGATTCTAACATATATTTTGTCAAATCCGATTTTCCTAATTTTGGAATAAAATTCAATTTCCCATCTGAAAAAGTACCTGCTCCTCCATATCCTGAAAGAATGGCGCAAGGATTACAATTCTGACATGGAATCTTTTTTTGATTCATAGGGCATACTCTATTTTTCACAGAAGAACCTTGATCTAAAACAACAATTTTAGCCTTAGGATTTTTTGTGATTAACTCATATGCTGTGAAAAGTCCTGCAGGTCCTGCTCCTACGATCGCTACATCATAATTCATTTTTACCACCAAATTTATCATAACATATTTTTGAAAAATTGACACTCTATTCAAAAAATATTCGTTTCTTTTCCCAATATAATGATAAAATAGAATTGGTGATACTATGACTCGTGAAGAATTAAACAAAGCGATTCAAGAAGAACTTTCTCAAGAAGATCATGAAAGAAGAAAAAAGAAAATCTTGAAAGGGATTGTCATTGCTTTATTTTTTATGATATTGTTTTTCTTTTTCTTTTTTCTATATACAACTTATATTTCCACAACTACTTTAGAAGTAAGAGAATATCGTATTCAAGATTCTAAAATACCAGAATCCTTTGGTGGAATTAAAATCATTCAAATGAGTGATTTACATTATGGAAGTACTATGTATTTAAAAGAAGTGAAAAAAATAGTAAAACTATCCAATGAGAGAAAACCAGATATTGTAGTATTTACAGGAGATTTATTATATCCTTCTTATGAACTTACTTCCAAAGAACAAGAAAAACTCATTCAAGAACTGCAAAAAATAGATGCCTCTATGGGAAAATATGCTATTTTAGGAGATGAAGATACCGAAAAGGTATCTACCATATTTAATCAAAGTAATTTTACATTACTTCGAAATGAATATGATTTAGTTTATTCAGAAGAAAACCAACCGATTTTATTAATCGGATTATCTTCTATGAAAAAAGAACAAAATATTACACAAGGATATCAATATTTCCAAGAAGAAATTCATCTTGCGGATATTTATACCATTACGTTATTACATGAGCCTGATGCCGTAGATGAAATCTTACCAACACACCCTACAGATCTCTTTTTAGCAGGTCATTCTCATAACGGAAATATTAGACTTCCCTTTAGTGGATATTCGATTTTCAAAAAAGAAAATGCTACTCACTATTATAAAGAGTTTTATGATTTAACAGATTCTAAGTTATATATTTCGAGTGGTTTAGGTACAGAAAAAGGAATTCGTCTATTTTGTAGACCTTCCATTAACTTTTATCGATTATCTTCGAAATAAATGTTTTAATTTTTGGAAGAAGGAAACTTCTTCTTTTTTTGTTTTCTTTTCGTAAATGGGGATTTTTCCAATTTTTTCTTTTTCATATTGAATATGAATATATCCTCTTATCTTGTTTTGTTTTTTAGGATATAGTTCTACTAATGTTTTAATTTTATCGATTTCAGATTTTTTTAAGGGATATTCAAAAGAATCTTTGATGAAGAGTTCTTCTTTTACAAAATAAGAATTGACATAAAAAGTATTAGGATCAATAATGGTATAATTTTGGTATTCTTGAAAGTATTTTTCATAGAATCGTTTATGATTTTCATACAAATTAGGATCATCTAATGTAACAATGGTTAATAGGAGATTTCCTTTTTTCGCATAAGTGACTAATGTTTTTCCTGCTTTTGGTGTATATCCATTTTTTCCACCGATGCAGTATCGATACCTACTAAGTAATGACATTCTGTTATACCAAAGATAACTTTTATCAGGAGAAGAAGCACTATATTTTTTGGTTCCCACAATTTCTCGATACATTTTATTTTGATACGCATACCTGCTTAAAAGAGCCATATCATATGCGGTAGAATAATTTTTGGTTTTATCATCTAAGCCATGTGGATTTTGAAAAGTAGTATTTTTCATTCCAATTTCTTTTGCTTTTTCATTCATCTTCTCTACAAATTCTTCTTCACTTCCTAATGTTCCTATCGCAAGCGAGATTGCGGCATCATTTCCACTTCGTAATAGTAATCCATATAAAAGATCTTTTATGGTTAATGTTTCTCCTGGTTTAATATAAATATTGGTTCCTTCCATAGAAAGGACTTCATCCCCTATTGTGATTTCTTTTTGGATATCACTATTTTCTAAGACGATGATTGCGGTCATAATTTTAGTCGTAGAAGCAATGAGTCTTTTTTGATGCGGATTTTTTTCATAAAAAATTCTACCACTTTCTATATCCATCACAACACTAGAGTGTGCCGTATCTGCATATACCATTATAGGAAAGAAAAAAAGAATCAGAAAAAATATATACTTTTTCAAGAATATCACCTAAAAAAGTATATGCTTTTTTTCTTTTTTTTGAACAAAAAAAGTATCCGAAGATACTTTAATTTCCTGGTTGGGAAGACGGGATTTGAACCCGCAACCCCTAGGTCCCAAACCTAGTGCTCTACCAAGTTGAGCCACTTCCCAATAAAATGGTGCGCTCGAAGGGATTCGAACCCCTGACCTTTTGGTTCGTAGCCAA
>CAMNDO010000039.1 GCA_946535455.1 uncultured Caryophanales bacterium | reverse complement strand
GTATTAAAAGAAGTTTTAGATGCGATTCAAGAAGCAGATTTAATTATCTTTAGTATGGGTAGTCTATATACAAGTATTCTTCCCAATATTATTTGTAGAGAAGTCAAAGAAGCTTTTCAAAAAACAAAAGCTCCTATTATGTATTTATCCAATATCGTAACACAACCAGGAGAAACGGATGGATTCACAGTAGGAGATCATGTAAAACTATTAAATCGTTATTTAGATGGTAAAAAAGTAGATGTTGTGATCGCAAGTAATACCAAGATTTCAGAAGCAATGGCTAAAAAATATGAAACAGAAGAACAAAAAGATCCCGTCTTAATTGATTATGAAGAATTAGAAAAAATAGGAGTAGAACTGATTGAAGAGGATTTAATGATTATTGATGAAGACAATACGCTAAAACACAATAGTTTAAAACTAAGTTCTTTAATTTTCTCCTATTTAATGAGGAAATAATGTCATATACTACAACTGTAAAAGAAGAAATTTGCACACAAAAGAATTCAAAATCAGAAGCCATTGCAGAACTTTCTGCTTATATTCGAAATAATAGTACGATCACAAAAGATAAAGTCATTATGACAACAGAAAATCAATTTATTGTAGGAAGAATTCAAGAAAGAATCAAAGATTTATACCAGGTATCTTTATTAGTAGAAACGATTGATAATGTGAATTTTAGTAAAAAAGAACTTTATCAAATGACGTTAAAAGAACAAAAAGATTCTATTCTACAAGACTTGGGAATTTTAGATGAAAATCAAAAATATTTGGAAACGGTTCCAAACTATATTGTAGGTGCTAATGAAGAAATTAGAGCTTACTTACGAGGGGTTTTTTTAGGAACAGGTAGTGTGAACGATCCTAAAAAATCACGATATCATTTAGAATTATTGATTAATGAACCACAAGAATCTGTATTCGTTCAAAAATTATTAAATCTATTTGATTTAAATGCGAAAATCTTAAATCGAGATAAAGGTTATATGATTTATATGAAAGAAGCAGAAAAGATTAGTGATTTTCTAAAGATTTTAGGAACCAATAAATCTGTTTTATATTATGAAGATGTTAGAGTGTATCGAGATCAAAAAAATAAAACCAATCGACTAAATAATATGGAACAAGCCAACATCGATAAAGTGATTCAAAACGCTAGTGAACAATTAGAAGATATCGAAGTGATTGAAGAAAATGATGGACTTATGTTATTAGGAGAAAAAGCAAAACTAGTGGTAGAATATAGAAAAAAGTACCCAGAGTCTTCTCTAAAAGAACTAGCAGAAATCATCTCAATTGAAACAAACAAACCCATTACAAAATCAGGATTGAATCACCGATTTCATAAGATTAAAGATTTGGCCAATAAATTTCGAAAGATGAAACAAAAAAAAGAATCAGAATAGATTCTTTTTTATATGACTTCATCCACAATACCATATTCTTTTGCTTCTTTTGCACTAAAATAATGATCTCTATCACAATCGTTTTCTATTTTGTCTAAACTGTTTCCTGTATTTTTAGAAAGTATTTTATTCATTCTTTTCTTTAAAGCTAGAATTCTTTCTGTCGCAATCTGAATGTCACTTGCTTGTCCTTCACTTCTTCCTATGACTTGATGAATCATAACGTCTGCATTAGGAAGAATTTTTCGTTTTCCTTTCTCTCCACTAGATAGTAGAAAAGCGGCCATACTAGCTGCGATTCCAAAACAAATGGTAGAGACATCACTTTTGACAAAATTCATTGTGTCATAAATGGCGAAACCACTCGTTACACTCCCACCAGGAGAATTGATATATAGATAAATATCATTGTGATTCAATGAGTCTAAGTATAATAACTGTGCTACGACAATATTGGCTAAAGAGTCATCAATTTCTCCCGTTATAAAAATAATTCTTTCTTTTAAAAGTTTCGAATAAAGATCATAACTTCTTTCTCCATCTCTTTCTTTTTCCAAAACCATTGGTACTAAATTCATCGTATCACCCATAATATAGTATAGTGTCAATGCAGAAAAATATTCATATCTTATTTTGACAAAATATGGTATACTGAAACTATCATAAAGGGGCGATATTGTGATTGATACGATCGAAGTGACAATTAACAACGAAAAATATACCTATAGTAGAGGAACTATGTTACAAGAAATTTATAGAGAACATCAAGAAAAGCATAAATATCCGATACTTTTAGCAAGAGTGAATAATCGATTGAGAGAACTATCTTATCATTTGAATAGTTCTTCAGAAATTCAATTCTTAGATTTAACGACTCATGAAGGAAATAGGGCACATGTCAATGGTTTAACCTTTATCTTAGTGTATGCCATTAAGAACTTATATGGAAAGAATGCCAATATTGTAGTACAACATTCTATTGATAAGGGATTATATTTCCAAACAGATTTTAAATTAACAGAAGAAAAAATGGAAGACATTCAAAAAGAAATGAATGATATTATTCAAAAAGATTTACCAATTACAAGATTAACGATTGATCGATTAGAAGCCATTGAGTATTTTAAAAATATAGGAGACGATGTAAAAGCCAATATTTTAAGATATAATACGGATAATTATATTACCCTATATCGATTAGGAAATATATATAATTATTTCTATAATTTGATGCCAATTTCTACAGGAAAAGTAAAAGATTTTGATTTAACATTTTTAAATACAAATGGATTTATTTTACGTTTCCCAACAGTTCATATCCATGACAAAATCAAAAAATATAAACATCATCCTCATATGTTTGAAGTCTTTAGTGAATTTAAAGAATGGGCAAAACTCATTAATGTACAAAATACAGCGGATTTAAATAGAGTTGTCTCTATGGGTAAAATTAGTGATTTGATTAAAATAGATGAAACTCTACAAAGTAATAAACTATTAAATGTCGCAAAAGAGATTAATCAAAAAAGAAAAAAGATTAAGATTGTTCTAATCGCAGGACCATCTTCTTCTGGAAAAACGACAACCTCAAGAAAACTATGTATGTATTTAGAAAGTTTTGGTCTTCATCCAAAAACCATTGGGATGGATGATTATTTTGTAGAAAAAAAAGATAATCCAAAAGATGAATTTGGAAATTATGATTTTGAATGTTTAGAGGCAGTAGATCTACCTTTATTTGATAAGCAAGTAGGTCAGTTATTAAAAGGGGAAAAAGTAAAAACACCAACATTCAACTTTGTATTAGGAGAAAAGGAATATCGTACAGAGATGCAGTTAGAAGAAGATGATATTTTAATCATTGAAGGAATTCATGCATTAGATACTAAAATATTGACGAATATTCCAAGAGAAAATAAGTATAAAATTTATATTTCTCCATTAACAGAATTAAGTATGGATAATCATAATCGTATTTCTACAACAGATAATCGATTATTAAGAAGAATTGTAAGAGATAATCGAACAAGAAATTACAAAGTAGAAGATACTTTATCACAATGGGCAAGTGTTCGTGATGGAGAAGAGAAGTATATTTTCCCATTCCAAGATGAAGCAGATTGTACCATTAATTCTGCGGCAATCTATGAAATTGGAGTATTAAAAACATATGTAGAACCATTATTATTCTCCGTAGAAAGTACTTCTCCATACTATGAAGAAGCAAAGAGATTAATTAATTTCTTACGACTATTTTTACCAATCTCAGCAGATTCCATTCCAGAAGATGCCGTGATTCGGGAATTTATTGGAGGAAGCTATTTCCATGATTAAAAAATTTTAGGGGGTATGATATATGGATGAAAGAATCATAAAAACGATTTCTAATCAAGAAAAAGTATCTTTAGAGGAAAAATTTCAAGAATACGAAGGAGAAACAGCTGTTTCTGAATTGGAATGGGGTAACGATGTAGGAGAAGAAATAATAACAGCCTCTTCAAAGGATTAATACGTTTCAGTTTAAAAGTATCCACAAGAACTGTGGATATTTTATTTTACAAAGATAGTTGTAAAAGAAGAATACATATATTGAAAGAAAAAAAAGAAAACTATATAATAGAATATAGGAGATGATGAAATGATAAGAGTAGCGATTAATGGGTTTGGAAGAATTGGAAGACTTTGTTTTCGATTGATGGAAGAGAACCCAGAATTTGAAGTAGTAGCGATTAATGATTTAACAGATGCAGAACAATTAGCATACTTATTAAAGTATGATACCAATCACAGAAATTATAGAATTGATGAAATTCATAGTGAAGGAGAAAACATTGTTATTGGAAATAGAAGAGTAAGAGTCTATTCCGAAAAAGAACCTAACATGTTACCTTGGGGAGAACTAGGAATTGATGTGGTATTTGAATGTACTGGATTATTTACTTCTGATGAGAAAGCAATGGCTCATATTGAAGCAGGAGCAAAACATGTTATTATTTCTGCACCTGCAAAAGGAGATTTAAAAACAGTTGTTTATAACGTCAATCATGAAATCTTAACAGGAGATGAAAAAATCATTAGTGCCGCAAGTTGTACGACGAACTGTTTGGCACCTGTTGTAGATGTATTAGATAAAGAATTTGGTATTGTAAAAGGATATATGACAACCGTTCATGCTTATACCAATGATCAAGCATCATTAGATATTGCCCATAAAAAAGGACATATGGCTCGTAGAGGACGTGCTTGTGCTGCCAATATTGTACCATCTTCTACAGGAGCTGCTTCTGCCATTGGATTGGTTTGTCCTAATTTAGCTGGAAAATTAGACGGAACCGCAATGCGTGTACCAGTACCAACTGGTTCTGTTGTGGATCTTGTTTTAGAATTAGGAAGAAATACTACAGCAGAAGAAATTAATGAAGTATTAAAAGCTCATACCAATGAGACCATGGAATTTACGATGGATCCCATTGTTTCTAGTGATGTCATTGGAAGACGTTGTGGATCTTTAGTGGATGGGCTATCCACTAGTGTCTTAGAAGTAGATGGAAAACAACTTGTAAAAGTAGTAGCTTGGTATGATAATGAAATGAGTTATACTGCACAAATGGTTCGAACAGCAAAATACTTAATGACAAAATCAATTTAGAATAAACTTTCCTTGGTTTATTCTTTTTTTTGTGCAAGAAATTTGCTATACTAATAATGAGCGGAGGATTCTCATGAAAACAATAAGAGACTATGATATAAAAAGTAAAAAAGTAATCATTCGATGTGATTTTAATGTTCCTATGAAAGAAGGAAAAATCGTAGATGATACTCGAATTCAAAAAGCATTAGAAACCATTTTGTATGCGATACATCAAGGAGCAAAAGTGATTCTATTTTCTCACTTAGGAAGAGTAAAAGAAGAAAGTGATTTAGAAAAAAACAATTTACTTCCTGTCGCAAAAAGATTAGAAGAATTACTAGGACAAAAAGTATTCTTTAGTGAAAAAACAAGAGGAAAAGAACTAGAAGACATGATTGAAACGATGCAACCCGGAGAAGTTTTATTAGTACAAAATACAAGATATGAAGATTTAGAAGGAAAGAAAGAAAGTAAAAATGATGAAGAATTAGGAAAGTACTGGGCATCTTTAGGAGATATCTTCATTAATGATGCTTTTGGAACGGCTCATCGCGCTCATGCATCTAATGTAGGGATTTCGACTTATCTTCCTTCCGGAATAGGATTCTTAATTGAAAAAGAAATCAATGCGTTAAAAGTATTAGAAGAAGATATTCATCCATTTGTTATTATTTTAGGAGGAGCAAAAGTAACGGATAAAATTGGAGTCATTGAGAACTTAGTGACCAAAGCAGATAAAATCTTAATTGGTGGAGGAATGGCATTTACTTTCTTAAAAGCAAAAGGAATGAATATTGGAAAATCTTTATTAGAAGAAGAAAACTTAGAGTTTTGTAAGAGAATGTTAGAAACTTATCCTGACAAATTAGTTTTACCAGTAGATTGTGCTGTAACAAATGAATTTGTCGATACAGAAGAATATCGCATTCAAAAAATAGAAGATATGACTTCCGATGAAATGGGATTAGATATTGGAAAAGAAACAATAAAACTGTTTCAAAGTGAATTGGAAAAGGCATCTATTATTCTTTGGAATGGACCATTAGGGGTATATGAATTTGAGAAATACCAATTAGGAACCAAAGAAGTTTTAAAATATATTGTAGAAAAAGATAAAAAGGTCATCTTAGGTGGAGGAGATATCGTAGCAGCCGCTACCACTTTAGGATATCAAGATAAGGTATATCATGCTTCCACAGGAGGAGGAGCTACTCTAGAATATCTAGAAGGAAAACCACTTCCAGGAATTGAATCAATCCAGTAAAGAAGGTGATGATATG
>CAMNDO010000038.1 GCA_946535455.1 uncultured Caryophanales bacterium | reverse complement strand
TCAAAAAGAACATGTGAATGGAGCGATATCTCTTTCTTATGATAATTTGTTGTTTTATCCAGAAAAATACTTAACAAAAGAGGAAGAATATTATCTTTATTGTTCTTCTGGAAAAAGAAGTGAAAAACTTTCTATTTATTTAAATCAATTAGGATATCATACCATGAATTTAGGGAGTTATTCTACTATAAAAAAAGAACTTTAAGTTCTTTTTTGTTTTGAAATTCATAGATTGTAATATGATGAAAATACTTCTTTCTGTATTTAGTTTTGCTTTGATGGTTTTTGGATTTTTATTTTGTATTTTATACATAAACTTATTTTCTTTTGGTTATACTATGAAAGAGTATTTTTGGTTTCTTTTGACACATTATGAATCTTGTAGTTTCCTTTTTGGATTATTTCTTTATCTATTGTTAATTGGGAGGGATTTATGAATTATAGTTATGATATTGTTTTAAATTATACTCCTATTTCGTCTATTTTAGAGTTCTATGAATGGAGAAGGGAAGATGTTTTTACAATGATTCAAAAGATTCCTATTTTTCGTGTTTCTGATCTACAAATGAATGAATTGATGCAATATTCATTTTGTATGAATCAAGAATTTTTAAAACAAATTTATAATCAAACCATTTCGGATAAAGAAATGATTCCATATTCTTTTTTGGTAACAGATCAATCCAAAGTAATGGCTTTTCTATTAGATGAGAATGGAAATGTGATTCAAAAGAGTGGATTATTATTAGATGAAGAGGATTCGGTAGTGGAAGAAACTATTTTTGAAGAGATTACGATTTTAGATTATGAAAAAAAAGAAAAATTATTTCCTTTTTCTTTTTTAACGAGAAGAGAAAGAGAAATACAAGAAGAATTATTAAAAAAACTACATTCTCTTTGGGAGGAAAAAAAGTATGATGAAATTCAGTATTTATATCAAGAATTTTTTCATGAAAAACGAAGTATAAAAGAAAAATATCAGTATTTAAAAGAAAAAATAAAAAATCATTATCAAAGTCAATATCAAAAATTATATGAAATTATTTTATTAGCAGAAAAAGAAAAAGAGAAGATTTAATCTTCTCTTTCATAATCAATTTTCATAGCTTTTCTTACTTCTTGCATTGTTTCCTTTGCTTTTTCTCTTGCTTCGCTTGTTCCTCGTTTTAGAATTTCTTTGACTTCTTCTGGATGTTCATCATAATATTTTCTTTTTTCACGAATTGGAGTTAAGAATGTGTTTAAGGCATCGATTAATTCTTTTTTACATTGTACACAACCGCGTTCTCCTTTTTTACATTCTGCACAAATCTTTTCATTATTTTCTTTGGAATTGACTAGTTGATGATAGTAATAGACCATACAAACATTAGGGTCAGCTGGATCATCTTTTCCAATCTTTTTAGGATCGGTTACGGCTTTCATTACTTTTTGTTGAATTTGTTCTGGAGTATCGACTAAGTAAATCGCATTTCCTAAACTTTTTCCCATTTTTTCATTTCCATCTAATCCCTTTACGCGAGAAGATTCACTTAATACCTGTTCTGGTTCTATTAAGATTTCTCCATAGATAGAATTAAATTTTCTAACAATTTCACGACATTGTTCCAAAAGAGGTAATTGATCATCTCCTACCGGAACTACTTCCCCTTTGAAGCAGGTGATATCTGCTGCTTGTGAAACAGGATATCCCAAAAATCCATAGGTAATACTTTCTCCATGATTTCCAAATAACTCTTTCTTTTGTGCAATCTCTGTTTTTACAGTAGGATTTCTTTGTAATCGAGATACGGTTACTAAGTTACTATAAAATACCGTTAATTCTGCAATTTCTGGAATCTGTGATTGAATAAAATAATGTACTTTATTCGGATCGATTCCAATTGATATTAAATCTTTCGTAATTTCATAAACATTTTCTCTTACTTTTTGAGGATTGTCGAAATTATCTGTTAAAGCTTGTACATCTGCAATTTCTAAATAGAAGTTGTAATCATCTTGAATGGTAGCCCAGGTTTTTCCAGCACCAAAATAATGTCCTAAATGTAGATTTCCTGTTGGTCTTAAACCTGTTAGAATTGTTTTCTTCATACAATCACTCTCCTTGTCTAATATTGTATCATTAAATGATAAAAAAGAGTAGAATATATTTTTTCTAGTTTAGGAACAAAATCCAAATAGTGTGGATAAATAAGGGAAAGAAGTATGGGAAAGAAAGTAAAATCCAAATAATAATCCACAAAGGGCTCCTAAAAGGTGTCCATCATGAAATACTTTGCGATTTCCTTCGAAAACTCTTTTTCCTAATTCTGTTGTAATATAAAAGATAAATATTAATAATAAAGTAATGGGTATTTTTCCTTCTGAAATATTGGAAAAAGAACTTAATACAATTAACATATAGACGTTTCCACTTGCTCCTAAAATCTTATAATCATGAAAAATGGTATTATATAATCCAATCATCAAAGAAGTAATCAAAAACATTCCTAATAAATTCATACTTCCATATTTTTCTTCTATCATGGGTCCAATTAATAAAATATATAAGAAGTTATGTACAAAATGATCCCAACTTTGATGCCCAATACTATGTGTCACTAATCGACAATACGTAAGAGGATTCCAAGGAGAACTTCTATAACTAGAAAAGAACCAATCATTGGTTTTTCCTTTGGTGAAACAATTTAAAATATATGCGATTAAAGATACAATTAGATACGTAATAATCACTTTCGAATTATAATCCCATTCTATATTCCAATTTCCTAACATATTTCTACCTTCTTGTGATTATTATACTATAAAGAAATCAAAATAAAAAGTCCTAAGACTTTTCATAAAAATAATTATTACTATTCGAATATGCAGGGAAAACAGGATAAGTAGGATAAATTGGATACGTTTGAATCATTGGATAAGGTGGATAATAAGTAGGATTGTTATTATTCGCAATACCATATCCTAAAGCAGTACCTGCTACTCCTCCTAATAAAAAGGGAGCTAATAAGAAACGATCGTCTTCACCAGTCATATAAGTCGTTGTTGGATATTGAACCATGGTATACCTCCTTTATCGTATTGTATGAGAAGATATCCTTTTGGTTAGGGCTTTTTGGAAGAATATGATATAATAAGAAAGGAAATGGAGGGGCTTATGGAACGTTTACAAAAAGTAATTGCTTCGACTTCGATTGCTTCTAGAAGAAAAGCAGAAAAAATGATTTTAGAAGGAAGAGTTAAAGTCAATGGAGAAGTTGTTACTACATTAGGAACAAAAGTCAATGCTTCGGATGTCATTGAAGTGGATGGGAATCCTATTATCAAAGAAGAAAAAGAGTATTATGTTATGAATAAACCAAGAGGTGTTATTTGTTCTTGTTCGGATGAAAAAGGGAGAAAAACAGTAGTGGATTTGATTGCCACTTCCACAAGAATTTATCCTGTTGGTAGGTTGGATTATGATACAACAGGAGTGTTATTATTAACCAATGATGGAGATTTTGCTCATAAAATTATGTCCCATGATTCTAAAATTGATAAAGTGTATTTAGCGAAAGTAGAAGGGAAAGTATCAGCATCTAATATACATGAATTAGAAGATGGTTTTGAATTGGAAGATGGTTTTGTACAAGCTGTGAAAGCTAAAATTAAAAAGTATGATCCTTCTAAAAATATTTCTATGGTAGAGATGACTCTTCATTCTGGTAAAAATCATCAAGTGAAAAGAATGTTAGAAAAAGTAGGACATCCTGTTATAAAACTAACGAGAGAAAGAGTGGGTATTTTTACAGTAGAAAATCTACAATCCGGAGAGTATCGAAAACTTTCTCCCAAAGAAATTAAGAAAATGTATCTATAAAAAAAGTTATTACCAATGTAATAACTTTTATTCTGCCACAATCGCAGATGTAGGGCAGCTTTCTACTGCCTCTTGTGCTGCCTCTTTTAATTCTTCTGGTACAACCTCTACTTTTTCTTTTGATAATCCATTCTCATCCATCTCAAACAAATCTTCCGCAATTGCGAAACACGCACCGCATCCGATACAAGCATCTTGATTTACTTTTACTTTCATTTCCATCTTTCCTTTCTTTTTTATTATACATCACCTTTTTTCTTGGGTAAAGATAGAATTGATTCTTTACGTAAAGGATAATTTCTCATCTTTTGTTTTTCCTTTAAATATGATAAACTGATAATAGGTGAAAATCTATGAGAAGAATGGATCGATATCAAGAACAAAATAATATTTCTTCTAGTCGTATGAATAAAAATCAAGAATTATATCAAAATTTTTCTAATCATTCTATTTATACGAATATGACAGATGTCGCAAATGCGAATGCTTATGATTTAACGAAAACATCTGAATCTACTCATACCACTCGTGAAGCGTA
This sequence comes from uncultured Caryophanales bacterium, assembly GCA_946535455.1. Taxonomy (GTDB): domain Bacteria; phylum Bacillota_I; class Bacilli_A; order RF39; family UBA660; genus UBA3789. The sequence continues at coordinate 1,977 of CAMNDO010000038.1, read as the reverse complement.
TCAACAAATGCAGAAATATCATGGAGTAGAAGATGTACCAAAAGAGAAAAAAGAATTAGAAGATATTAAATATGTTTATCAAACAAGAGGAAATAAAATTTATGATATTAATAGTGTCTTAGAAGAAGCAAGAAAGTCACGTGGGGAAGAAGACGTCTTAGATCAAAAAAGAAAATTAAAGAATAAAGCATATAACATTTTAACCAATAAAGAGGCACTAGAGCGATACAAAGAAGAAAAAAAGAAAAGAATTATTACACCAGAAGAAGAGGAAATGAGAGAGTTAATCGATACCATTGCATCTAAGACTTTAGCAGGAGAAATTGATAAAGCAACTTCGGTAGATTTATTAAGTGATTTGATGGCAACTTCTGCTTTGGATGAAGTGGCTTCTATGGTAGAAGAGGAAATTTCCAAAGAGATTACGATAGAAGAAATTCTTCCAGAAGATATGGATCAAGAAACCAAACAAGAAATTACCAATTCTTTAGCACTATCCAAAGAAATATTGGATCTTCCAAAAAATGAAAAAACAGAAGAAATTGTAAAAGATCCTGATTTCTATACCAAAAGTATGGATTTATCCGATCGAGATTTTGATTTAGGAGAAGAATTAAAAGAAAAGGGATTGCCTTTGGTTGTCAAAATTATTTTATTTATTTTAATTGTCGCAGTCATTGCAATCACAACATATTTCATTCATCAAAGAATTTTATAAAAGAAAGAGTTCAACTTTTTCTTTTTTTTTGATATGATAGATGTATGGTGATGCAGTATGACAACAAAATTTGTAGTAAATGATTATGTATTAATATGGAACTTGTTATTTCAAGCTTCTATTTCCGATACCATTTATAAATTAAAACAAAAGATATGGGATACTTATAAAGAAGAATATAATGCTGTTTTTCAAGATAAAAGTGATATCATGAAAGATTATAAAAATTTTATTCCAAATGATGATACCATTTATAATATCCTATTAGAAAATAAAGGTTATGAAAAATTAAAGAACCAAGTAGAAAAACAAAGAATTGAAATCATGAAAGTATGGGATAAGAATAAGAAAGAATCAGATGCTTTGTATCAAGATATTTTAAGAAAGAAAATCCCAGATCATGTTGTTTTTGTTGTGAATAAAGAATTAAATATGATTGATTATCAAATGGATCATATTATTATCTTTGGAAAAGAGTATGATAAAAGAGAACCATTACAATTATTATTAGATATTCATTTAAAAATATTCAAACATCATGTAAAGAAGTATAAAGAACCTTATGAAAAATTTAAAAAAGCGATTTTGGAATTGGCCGTATTAAATGAATATGCCACTCGTATTACAGGAAGAAGTTGTTATCAAAGTGGTAGTCCTTACTTATTACCATTAAAAAGATGGTTATATCCTTATTGGTTAATGTATTTAGGAGTACCAAAAGAAGAGTTTTCTACTTATATGATGAGAGATAAAATTGTTTTTGATGAGAATCAATATGCGTATGAGAAAGAATTAAAGAAGATGAATATGGAAGAATTTATTGATTTTTGTATTCGCAATCAAAGATATATTGTAAGAGAAAAGAAAGAAGAAAAAGTAATCGAAGAATTAGTTTAGACCTGGAGGGGATTCGTGATGAATGAAAAAGTGAAGATTTTATTAGAAAAACTAAATATGGATGAAGAATACTATCCATATTTTTCTAGTGTCACAATTCCTAAAATTAAAGTGCATTCCAAAGATAATAGTTGGAATATTTATATGGATATGGAAGAATTACTTCCTGTAGAAGTATTTCAAGTATTAGATGAAAATAAAATGAAATTAGATGAGAATGCTTCTCGTATTGAGTTTATATGTAAACCAAATTATTTTGATTTACAAGTAGGAAAAAGTTATTACCCTTATTTATTAAAACAATTAAAAAAGAAAATAAAAGTATTAGAAATTTATGAAAATTGTTTACAAATTGAAGATGA
>CAMNDO010000037.1 GCA_946535455.1 uncultured Caryophanales bacterium | reverse complement strand
ATTCTTTAATCCAAAGAAAAGTAGGGTATAGCTTTGATTGAATAAATAGTTTACGAGTAGTGTGATTTTATAATTTTTTGGAATTTCTTTCCATTTATAACTTGTAATGATTTGATAAATGGTAATAGAAATTAAAATGTAAACAATTGTCCAAGCGATAGGATAGAATATTTGTGGTGGAGTAAAAAATGGTGTTTTGATTTCTTTGAAATATCCATAATCTACTGGGATAATGTTATTGAAAAACCAAGGTAATAAACACGCTAACCATAAGAATGCTTTTTGAATCATTTTATCATCTCCTCTTTTCTTATTGTATGTTTTATATTATAATATTATTAGTGTTTTAGGAGGAAATTTATGGAAACAGAAATTATGCTAGACAATAAAAATGTTTTAACGATGAAACTTTTGCATTATTTCATTACAGAGAAAAATTATAATCCTATTATTCTACAAGGGGTTGAGAATGAAATATGGTTAGAGAATTTAGAAGAAGATTGCAAAGTAGTTCGTATTGTTTCTAACTATATTCATAATGATGAACAGTTTTCTTTTGATTTGTTTAAAACAAGAAGAATTGTAAAAAAGATTAAGAAAAAAACATTTTCATGGGATATGAATGTGATGAGTATTTTTTTAGATATGGGAGAAAATGTTACAAAAGAAATTAATGAAGATCCGAAACTAATGGCCATTAATGTTCATGATGAAGACGATATTCATAAGAGTGAATTAATTCATGAAATCTTTCCGGATTTAGATCAAAAAATGAAATATAGTGAAGAAGGAATTGAATTATTTGCGAAAATCACAAGTGATATTAATAAGCATAATAGAGAAGATGCAACTCGATTAGAAAAAGTATTTCAAAATAAAGGAGCTTACTTAACGTGGTTTTTGATTATTGTGAATATTATTTTTTATCTAGTTCCAATTTTATTAAATCAATATGGTGATGTGATTCGTGAATTTTGTATTCATGGACCTAGTGTTCGTGCAGGAGAATATTATCGATTATTGAGTGGATTATTCTTACACGGAAATATTATGCATTTATTATTTAACTGCTATGCATTATATGTGATTGGTAGTCAAATTGAGAATGTGCTAGGAAGAGTCAAATTTGTTATCATCTATTTCTTTTCTGGAGTGATGGGGGCATTTTTCTCTATGATTTTTGGAGGAGGAGTGGCTTCTATTGGTGCTAGTGGTGCTATTTTTGGTTTAATGGGAGCATTGGTGTGTTTTGGATATTATTATCGTGTTTATTTAGGAAATGTCGTAAAAACACAAATTCTTCCTTTGATTGGATTAAATTTACTAATCGGATTCTTATCACCAGGAATTGATAATTTTGCACATATTGGAGGATTAATTGGGGGAGTTTTAGTCACAAGAGCATTAGGAGTAAAAGATAAATCTACTGGGTTTGAAAAAATCAATGGATGGATTATGTTACTTTTATTTACCGCATTTATTGTTTATTTTGCTTTTGTATATAGTGCATAGGAGGATTTATGGAAAAACAATTACAAGAAGATTTATTAGAATCCATTCATGATATTTTAAAATTAAATCATCAAGTGATTCCTGCAGAAAAAAGAGAAGAATTGGATCAAAGAATCATACCTATGTTAGAAAAATTAGAAATAGAAGAGGAATATCTTCCAAGTTTTCAAAATCATACGAGACCTAAAATTAAAGATCCTGCTTTGATTCCTTATGTTTATGAGTATTATGCTATGGCAAAGGATAATGAAAAATTATACGAGAGATTAAAGGAAGAACATTATCCTTTTACGAATCAATATATTAATATGGGACTTTTTGTTTTAGATAAAGAATTTTCTTCTTTGTTTTCAGAAGAAGAGTATTTGACTCTTTTATCCGATTACAATTGTAATATGAAACTATTTTATGATAGTGTTCGTAAATTACCAGAAGAAGAGAAATTAAAGTTTTATCAAGATTATCGAGATTTAATTTGTACTGATTCTACTTTATTACAAGTACCATATGGAAATAATCAATATGGAAATCTTGTAACGAAGAAGAATTTAGAGCAGTTTGGAAAAGATTTTTTACTAGAATTAAGTCTTTCTCAAAGACAATTGTTGGCATCGTTACCAAGTCATTTCCATGAACAAGATGTCATAAAAGCCAAACAATTGATTACAGAGTATCCTACATTTCATTTAACATTTCCTATGAATTTAGAAATCTTTCGTTCATTTTCGGTAGAGGAAATTGTTTTGATGGAGCCTTATGTTTATGAGATGTTAATGATATCGATGAAGAGAGATTCTTTTCCTAGAGTCAAACAATTATTGAAATTGAATCCAGATTTTCGATGTCCTTTGGAAATGATACGATATGAAATTCTTCATGTATTAGATGATGATGAAATTTTTGGATTATCCGAAGAAGCCAAACAAAAACTTTCTTTGATGAAGATTCCACATATGCATAATGTTTCGATTTTTCCTGTATTAAAAATCAATCAAATTGTACTTGCGGATAAAGTCAAAAGAAAAATGCATGGAACTCATAAATGATATTGTGTTTCTAAAGTAGGTTTGATAAAATGATGATAAGATAGTGAGGTGCTTTTATGTCACAAGAACAAACTAGTTTATTTGATGTTCAAGAAATTGATATGGAACTTACAAAAAAGATTTTAGATGAAGTATATGCTTCTTTAGAAGAAAGAGGATATAATCCAACCAATCAAATTGTAGGTTATTTGATTAGTGGAGATCCTGGATATATTTCTAGTTATAAAGATGCGAGAAGTCGAATTCAAGAAATTGATCGTGCAAAAATCGTAGAAATCTTATTGAGGGAGTTTCAAAAGTAATCATGAGAGCATTGGGATTAGATTTGGGAAGTAGAACGTTAGGTGTTGCCTTGAGTGATCCTAGTGGTTTGATTGCTTCTCCATACACTGTGATTCGACATGAAGAGGATTATGATTCTTTAGTGGATCAAGTAAAGACTCTTGTTTTGGAATTGCAAATCGAAAGTATTGTTTTAGGATTTCCTAAAAATATGAATAATACGATTGGACCGAAAGGAGAATTAAGTCTTTCGTTTCAAAAAAAATTAGAAGAAAAAATATCGGTACCTGTTTATTTACAAGATGAAAGATTAAGTACAAAAAGTGCACATGATATTTTAATAGAGGGAGATATGTCCCGTAAGAAAAGAAAAAATGTGGTGGATGCGATGGCGGCTACTATCATTTTACAGAATTATTTAGATAGGAGGAATGGTTCATGAAAAAGAATACGTTTTCTATGATTGATGAAAATGGAAATGAAATTATTTATGATGTGTTATTTACCTTTGAAAATGATGAAACGAAAAAGAGTTATATTGTGTATACAGATAATACAAAAGATGAGAAAGGAAATACGCAAGTGTATGCGTCTATTTATGATCCAGAAGATCCTCAAAGTAAATTAGAAGCCATTACCACAGACCAAGAATGGAAAGTCATTGAGACAATTTTAGAAACATTACAAGAAGAAATTAAAAATAAAAAAGAAAGTAATGGGCAATAGCCTTTCTTTTTTTGGAGGTAGTAATTATGAAATGGAAACCAAAATTTGTTCCTTTTCTTTTGTTGATTTTAGCAATTTTATTGATTGGAATTGGGGGCACTTTCTTTTATTTATCGAGTCCTGTAGATTCTAAAGATACAAAGGAAATAGAAGTTGTCATTCCTTCTGGAAGTAGTACGACTCAAATTGGGAAAATATTGAAAGAAAATCATATTATTCGAAGTGAAAATATGTTTAAACTAGTCGTGAAAGTACAAAAAGTATCTTCTTTAAAAGCTTCTACTTATTTATTCAAAAAAAGTATGAATTTACAAGAAGTGATTGCTTCTTTAGAAAAGGGTAGTACCTATAATCCGAATCAAATTCAATTAACATTTAAAGAAGGGGAAAGAATAACGGATTATGCAAAAGTGATTGCGAATGGTACCAATCATACCTATGAAGAAGTGATTGCTTTGATGAAGGATACGACTTATTTACAAACTTTAATTGCCAAGTATTGGTTTTTAACAGATTCTATTCTAAATCCTAATATTTATTATCCTTTAGAAGGATATTTGGCACCAGAAACTCATTTCTTTGATAGTAAAGATGTTTCGATTGAATCGATTATCGATACATTATTAAAGCAGACAGAAAAGAATTTATTTCCTTATAAGGATTTGATGAGTAAAGATGTTCATTATTATATGACAATGGCTTCCATTGCAGAGTTAGAAGGAACTACGACAGAGAATCGAAAAATGATTGTAGGGATTTTTGAAAATAGACTTTCTTCTTCCATGAATATGGGTAGTGATGTTACCACCTATTATGGATTACAAAAGGATATGAAACGAGATTTAACAACAGAAGAATTCGCAAGTGTCAATGCGTATAATACAAGAAGTACGACGATGATTGGAAAGATGCCAGTAGGGCCTATTTGTAATCCTAGTGTTTCTAGCATCGAAGCGAGTGTTTCTCCAACGAAAAATGATTATTTCTTCTTTGTTGCGGATAAACATGGAAAAATCTATTATACGAAAACCAATCAAGAACATAATCAAAAAGTACAAGAAATTAAAGCAGCTGGAAATTGGATATGGTAGGAGTTCTTTATGGAGAATCAAAATAAGATACAAGAGATGAAAGAAAAAGCATTAAAAGATGATGTTCCTATTATTCAAGATGATGCCTTGCGTTTTTTATTAAATTATTTAAAAGAGAATCATGTTTTGCGTATCCTAGAGGTTGGAACAGCAGTAGGGTATTCTGCCATTATGATGTGTAGTGTCAATGAAAATATTACGGTTACTACCATTGAAAGAGATGAGAAAAGATATTTAGAAGCATTACAAAATATTAAAAAATTACAGTTGGAAGAGAGAATTTCTCTTATTTTCAAAGATGCTTTTGATGTTACTTTAGAAGAAGAATATGATTTTATTTTTATCGATGCGGCGAAAGCACAAAACAAAGCCTTTTTTGAAAAGTTTGAAAAATATTTAAAACCAGGAGGAACCATTTTAACCGATAATATGCAATTTCATGGATTGGTTGATCAAAAAGAAGAAACCATTCCTTCTCGTAATTTAAGAGGTTTGGTTCGTAAGATTAAAGAATACAAGGTGTTTTTAGAAAACCATCCAGGTTACATCACAACATTTTATCCATATGGAGATGGATTAGCAGTGAGTCGAAAAAGAGAAGGGTAATCTTTCTTTTTTTGTTTTGTTGAGATATAATATGACAAGAGGTGGCCTATGAAGTTATTAGCAGAATATTCTAGAAAAAAAGATTCTTTTGATTTTGTAGATGGAATTGTTTTACCTCTTAGAGGATATGCAGTAGAAAGTGTTTATTCTTATTCATTAGAAGAAATTCTTTCGATTGTTCAAAATACAGAAAAAGAAGTTTTTATTAAAATCAATAAAAATTTATGGAATGATGATATCGAAGAACTAAAAGAGATTTTACAAACACTAGATGCTTATCCCATTCAAGGTATTTTATTTTATGATTTGGCTTTTCTACAAATCAAAAAAGAACTTCAGTTAAGTGTTCCTTTGGTATGGGCACAAACTCATATGGTGAATAACTATCGTACTTGTGATTATTATTATGATAAGGGAGTAGAGTATGCTTTGTTGGGAAAAGAGATTACATTAGAAGAAATACTAGAGATATTAGAGAAAAGTAAGATTTCTTCTATTGTAGAAGTTGTGAGTAAACCTTCTGTTGCTTTTTCCAAAAGAAAGCTTTTAACACACTATTATCAAGATATGAAAAAAGAGAAGAAAAGTAATTTAAATATTTTAGAATCCGTTTCGAATCAATCTTATCAATTACAAGAAGATGCGTTAGGAACCCATTTCTTTTTGGATCAAGTAACGAATGGTACTTCTGTTATTTCTTCTTTATATCAAAAAAATTGTTCTTATATTTATATGAAAGAATATGGTTTAGAAGATGATTTTGAAGAATTATTAAAAGATACAAAAGAGTATATAGATGGAGAATGTAAAGATTCTTCTTATGTCAAAAAGTATCAAAAGTTAGGAAATTCTACAAACTTTTTCTTTCAAAAAACCATATATCAGGTGAAGAAACATGAAAAGAATTGAGTTGTTGTCTCCTGCAGGAGATTTAGAAAGATTAAAAGTAACTCTTTTATATGGAGCAGATGCTGTTTACATAGGAGGAGAAAAGTATGGTTTACGTGCCAATGCGAAAAACTTTACTTTGGAAGAAATTCGAGAAGGTTGTTCTTTTGCACATGAACGTGGAAAAAAAGTGTATTTAACATTAAATATTGTTTTTCATAATGAAGATATGGATGGAGTAGAAGACTATATTCAGAAAGTAGTGGATTGTGGAATTGATGCTTTT
>CAMNDO010000036.1 GCA_946535455.1 uncultured Caryophanales bacterium | reverse complement strand
TTAAAAATACTTTTCTTTTCTTTTTTCTCTACCGGTTTTTCTACTATTTCTTCTTCTTTTTCTTCAGGAAGAGTTTCCTCTTCTTTTTCTTCTGTAGATTCTTCAACCGTTTCGTCTTCTCCTGTTTCTTCTTCAACTTCCTCTTCTTCTAATTCTTCTAGTTCTTCTTTCTCTTCTTCTTCATAAGAGTGAAACATATTTTTAATTTTACTGAATAATCCCATTTTGATCACCATTATTATTATAACAAAAGCATTCCTTGAAGTAAAACAAAAGAGAACATTTACAAAAATGAAAAAATATTGTATAATTCATATCGTTAGTCTTACTAAAACAAAAGAAAGGAGATTTTATGGAAAATTTAAAAACCAACGGAACAAAGGTAATTGTTTTAGGTGGTTTAGGAGAAGTCGGAAAAAATATGTATTGTGTAATGCATAACGACGCCATTATTGTTATTGATGCCGGAGTCAGTTTTCCAGAAAGTGAAGTGATGGGTGTAGATTATGTTCTACCAGATTTTACTTTCTTAAAAGAAAATGAAGATAAAATTAAAGCGTTATTAATTACGCATGGTCATGAGGATCATATAGGAGGAATTCCATTTTTATTACAAAGTGTAAATATTCCTGCTGTTTATGCCCCAAATCATGCGAAAGAATTAATTGCGGTCAAATTACAAGATCGTAATATTCGTTATGATAATTTATTTGTTTATACCGATCAAACTCGTTTAAAATTTGGAGGAATGGAAATAGAGTTTTTCCGAATTACACACTCTGTTCCAGATTCTCATGGAATTAGTATTCATACACCAGATGGTAGAATTGTGACAACAGGAGACTACAAGTTTGATTTAACACCAATAGGACCTATGGCAGATTTATACAAGATGGCAAAACTAGGAGAAGAAGGAGTCGATTTATTAATTGGAGACTCTACGAATGCTTTAAACGAAGGGTTTTCGAGTAGTGAATCTGTTGTCGATGAAACCTTAAATGAAATGTTTGATAAATGCAAAAACAATCGTTTAATTATCGCAACATTTGCTTCAAATATTTATCGTGTAAAACATATTTTTGAAACCTGTTATAAACACAATCGTAAGATTTGTGTATTCGGTAGAAGTATGGAAAATAATATTAATATTTCTTTAAATGGAGGATATATTGACCATAAAGAAATCTTAGTAACCCCAGAAGAAGCCAACAATTTAAAACCAAACGAAGTCGTGATTTTATGTACGGGAAGCCAAGGAGAACCTTTAGCTGCTTTATCAAGAATTGCGAATGGAACCCATAAACAAATTAAGTTAAGACCAGATGATGTGGTAATTTTCTCATCGAGTGCCATTCCAGGAAACGCATTAAGTATTTCAAAAACCATTAATAAACTGTACTTAAAAGGAGTAAAAGTTTATACCAATAATGTCCTACAAGATTTACATACATCAGGACATGCGAACGAGGAAGAAATTAAATTAATGATAAGACTAATAAAACCAAAGTATTTAATGCCATTCCACGGAGACTATCGTATGTTAAAGAAACAAGCAAACATTGGAATTAACTGTGGGATTCCAAAAGAAAATACCTTTATTTTAAAAAATGGAGATACCTTAATTTTAAAAGACCATGTATTAACTCGTGGAGAAAGCCAACCAGGTGCCGATATCTATGTAGATGGAAATCGTATTGGAGAAATTGGTGGAGCCGTGATTAAAGATCGTAAGATTATGGCAAATGAAGGAATTTTAGTAGTCATTATCAATGTCGATATGAAAAAACGAGAATTACTCATTACACCAAACATTACGACTAGAGGATTTGTCTTAGTCAATGAGAACGAAGATTTAATTCATAAAATTGAAGAAAAAGCAGAAGAAATCATTCAAGCAGATTTGGCAAATCCAAAAGCAAACTTTGCTCTAATGAAAAGTAATTTAACGGACACTTTATATCCATTTATTTATAGTTTAACAGGTAGAAAACCAATTATTTTACCAATTATATTAGACATAAAAAGATAGAATTTTCTATCTTTTTATATTCTTAAAAAATATTGGTTTTCTAAAAATTCTAATGTTTCTTCATAATTACTATGAAAGAATAAAGAAAGAGAAAAATAAAAATATCTTTCTTTTTTATTTTGTATTTTTAAAAATAATTGATATTGTTCCCAAGAAAGAGTTTCTAATCGAGAAGAAAAGATAGGAAACGATAAATAAAAATTCTTCATTTGATGAATATTTTCTCTTGAGAATAAAGTACTATTTCCAAAAGTATAAGAATAATGGTTGGAACATCTTTCTACGATATTATCAAAAAGAGATTGTTTCTCAATGACTTCTTTTCCAATGTTCCAAAATAGAAATAGACGATTCATAAATCACCTCCTATAATATTATTCGAAAAAAATAGAGTTGTTTCCAACTCTATTTTGCTTCTTCGATTGCTCTTGTTTCACGAATTACTGTGATTTTAATGGTTCCAGGATATTTTAAGTTTTCTTCGATCTTTTCTTTTACTTCACGTGCAATACGATGTGCTTCTAAATCATCTACTTCTTCTGGTTTTACCACAACACGTAATTCACGTCCTGCTTGAACAGCATAAGTTTTTTCGACTCCTTTAATCTCATTACCCACTTCTTCTAATTGAGAAAGACGATTAATGTAGTTTTCTAATGAGTCATTTCTAGCTCCTGGTCTACTAGCCGATAAAGCATCTGCGATTGCGACAATGACAGAAATCACACTCGTTGCTTGTGTATCTCCATGGTGAGAAGCAATGGCATTAATAACCACTTCATCTTCATGATATTTCTTCGCAATATCCACACCGATATCTACGTGACTTCCTTCTACTTCATGGTCAATGGCTTTTCCAATATCATGTAAAAGTCCAGCACGTTTTGCTAGTTGTACATTTTCTCCAAGTTCTCCTGCTAAAAGTCCAGATAATTCTGCAACTTCTTTGGAATGTTGTAATGCATTTTGTCCATAACTTGTTCTAAAATGTAATTTACCAATAATTTCAATTAATTCTGGTTCGAATTTTGTAAGACCTAGTTCAAACGTTGTATTTTTTCCATACTCTATGATCTTTTGTTTCATGTCTTTACAAACTTTATCATACAACTCTTCAATACGAGTTGGATGAATTCTTCCATCCTTAATTAAGCTTTCTAATGTTACACGAGCAATTTCTCTTCTTAAAGGATCAAAACTGGATAAGACTACGGCTTCTGGAGTATCATCGATAATTAAATCGACTCCTGTAATTGCTTCGATCGTACGGATATTTCTTCCTTCACGACCAATGATTCTACCTTTCATTTCATCATTTGGTAAATCCACTACCGTAACAGTTTGATCACTTGCAATGTCAGCAGCATACTTTTGCATAGAAGTTACAATTAACTCTCTTGCTTTCTCATCGGCTACTAATTTTGCTTCATTCTCAGCTTCTCGAATATATTCCGAGATTTCTTTTGACATATTCTCACGAACTTGGCTCATAACCATTTCACGAGCTTTTTCTTTACTAAATCCAGATATTTTTTGTAATAAATCTAATTGTTCTTTACGGATTTCCTCCACTTTACTTCTTTCTACTTGAATTTCTTCTTGTTTTTCGGAAAGCTTGTTTTCACGCTCTTCTAAATCAGATTGACGTTTTTGTAACATCTCATCTCGTTTATCCATATTGGATTCTCGTTGTAATAATCTATTTTCACTTTCTTTTAGCTCATCTTTCTTTTCACGAATTTCCTTATCTAAATCCATTTTTGCTTTATGAGCTTCCTCTTTTTGTTCAATAGCAGCATCTCTTTTTAGTTTTTCAATTTCTTTCTTCGCATGTTGGATCATAGAATCTGCTCTTTTGGAAGCAAATTTTCCACTGATAGCGTTGATTAGGAAAGAAACTCCAAAACCTACTGCTAAACCAATAATAATAAGTAAAATGGAGATTGCTATATCATTCATAAATACCTCCATCTAGGCTAAAATTTCTTTTAACCTACCTACTATTTTAGAGGCATTTTTGACCCTTGTCAAGCAAAAGAAAAGGGCCTCTTTGGGAAACCCTTTGATATCAAAAAAACTACGAAAAATATTTTTGAATCACTGAAAAATCACTATAAGGATCTTTTCGATCTTCAATCGCCATATACTCATCTCTTCCTTTTCCAAGGATTAAAACCACATCATCTTTTTTCGCAATCGATAATGCATAAAAAATAGCTTCTTCCCGGTCTTTTATTCGTATATAGTTTGTATCTTCTCCCACCATTTGATCAATAATATCATCAACACTTTCGTACCTTGGATCATCCATCGTAAAAATAGATACATCACTTTTTTCCATCACCATTTTTCCGATGGTTCTTCTCTTTTCTTTTTCTCTTCCACCAGCACAACCGGTTACCGTAATGACACGTTTGTTAGAAAAGGTATCTAAAATGGATTCGATTCCGTGGATGGTATGTGCATAATCTAATACAATGGTATAGTCTTGTCCAAATTCTAAAAACTCTCCTCTTCCAGAAACAGGAGGCAATGTTTTGATTTTCTCACATAAAACCAATTCATCCATTCCTTGATAAAGTCCCATCAAGAATGCCATCACTACATTATAAACATTATGTTTCCCAGGATAAGGGCTTTCAATTAAAAACTCTTTATCCTCTTTTTTTAGTGTTATTAACACACTTTTTTTATGATAAGATATGTTTTGAATCCAATAATCACTGGACGAATCCAATCCAAAGGATATGACATTTGGATGATGAATTCCTTTTAAAATAGGATCATCTCCATTCACAAAAACATATCCATCTTTTTTAACCAATTCTAATAGTTTCATTTTACAAGATACATAAGAATCAAAATCTCCATGAATATTCAAATGATCTCCTGTAATATTCGTAAAACCTACCATATCATAGGAGAAATCTTGAACTCTATTGTGTAATAAGGCTTCACTCGATACTTCCATCACAACATGAGAGACATGTTCTTGCTGTATTTTCGATAAACTTTCATATAATTCGGAAACACAAGGAGTTGTATTATGCGTTGTAGTGGTTTTATCTCTGATGGTTAAACCATTTGTACCCAAATACGCATAATCTTCTAATAGATGATGTACAATCGTAGCAGTCGTGGTTTTACCATCGGTTCCTGTAATTCCAATCATATGAAACTCTTTTGGATCTACACCATAAAACTTAGAACACAAGGTGTGATACACCTTTTCAATGTCTTCTACTTTTAAATATGGAATATCATAAGAAATTTCTCGATCAGAAATTACCATAGAACATCCTTTTTCTACAGCATCCCCAATATAATCAAAATGATCTACATGAAATCCCTTTGTCGCAACAAAAAGAAATCCTTTTTGCACTTCTCTAGAATCATCGGTAATCCCTGTAATCCATAAATCATAATCTGTTTGAATCAAATCTTTAATATGTTTCATGTTATCTTCCTCAATTTATCTTATGTTTATCATACCATAAAATGAAAAAAAGAGAGAGTACTCTCTTTTTTTATAAATATTTTATACATTGGAATTAATTGGAGTATTTCCTGATAGTGTTCCTCCTGTTTTGGAATAAGTTGCAGCACTGTCAACATGAATTCCTCCAGAACAAGAACTTGTCTTTGTACAACTATTAGCTGTTACTGTTCCATTGGTAAATGTAATTTTACATCTACCAGTTGCATGAACACCACCAGTATAAGGACCCGTATTGTTTTTAATAATGCCCCCATTAATAGTTAAATTAGATCCTCGAATATAAGAATTAGATGTCCCACTATGTAAGCAAATTCCACCTACATAACCGCCTGTATTATATGAAATTTCTCCACCATTAATAATCAGATCCGCATTCCATACAAATATTCCACCACTTTCTTCTACTCCAGTATTATTTGTTATGGTTCCGCTTTGAATTGTCAAAGTTGTAGCAGCTATTGCAATGGCTCCTTTATTACCATGATTATTTCTAATGATAGCACCATTAATAGTATGATTACCAACACTTTTATATTCTGGCGCTTGTGTACCAGCTTGAATCCACAATGCTGCAGGAGTAGTTGGTTGCGTAGATTTTCCATTTTGTAGAGTGGTTCCTGAATTCAAATGAATGGTTGGAATTACAGAAGTCATCTGTTGAGTATTTATTAATGGTGAAGTAGATGATATATTATTTCCATCGAATGTTACGTTGGTAAGAATCAATGTCCCACTAATTTGATTAATTATTGGAGATGTAGTTAAACCAGTTCCTCTCGTTACTGTATATATTCCACTATTAGATGTTAGTGTTACTGTTTTATTGGTATCCAATTTTGCCTCATCCGTTTGTGTAATATTTGAAACGAGTTTAATAGTACTTGCAGGACATGAACTAGATAGTGCTTTCGTAATTGTTTTTAATGGTGCACTAGTACTAT
>CAMNDO010000035.1 GCA_946535455.1 uncultured Caryophanales bacterium | reverse complement strand
CAAATGTATAAGTATTTCGATAAGCTAATGCAAATGTTTCTGCTTGTAGTTGTCCAGATACTGTAAGTGATGCTTGTTTTCCAAAGAAATCTTGTTTAAAATCCACTTCTCCTTCTTCTGTTTTTGGAATGTTGTTGAAATCAAGTGTTGATACTTTAAACATTTCTCCTGCTCCTTCTGCATCCGCAGCCGTAATTAATGGCGCATGGAAATAAACATAGTCTCTGTCTTGAAAATATTCATGAATCGCAAACGCAGCACGACTACGAATTCGAAATACTGCTTGGAATAGATTCGTTCTTGGTCTTAAATAAGCTTGTTCTCTTAAAAATTCTCTAGAATGTGGTTTTGGTTGAATGGGATAATCTTCTGGACAATCCCCCAATAATAAAACTTCCTTTGCTTGAATCTCAAACTCTTGTCCTTCTTTTGGAGATTCTACTACCGTACCGATTACCTTTATAGAACTTCCTACATGATACTTTTGAATTTCATCAAAGCTTTTTAATGCATTATCATATACTACCTGAATTGGTGTAAAGAATGTTCCATCTGAGAAAGAAATAAATCCAAACTCTTTTTGTTTTCTATGATTTTTAATCCATCCCTCTAATGTTACTTCTTTTCCGATAAAGTCTTTGATGTTTTGAAATAATTCTCTATCTGTCATGGTATCCCTCCTAATTGATATAGTAATAATTCCCATCCATCGTGGCAATTAATTCTTCATTTTCATTATAAATATTTGCTTGCACATAGCAAGTGGTTTTTCCTCTTTTGATTTTTTTGGCTTTCCCAATCAAATAAGATCCTTTTCCTGGTTTTAGAAAATTAATGGTAGCATTTAACGTCACCGCATTTCTTCCACTCGCACTTGCGACAAGTCCCATGGCATTATCTCCTAGTCCAAAAATAATTCCTCCATGAACCATTCCATAAGGATTGAATGCATGTTCATTAATTTCTACTCGAATTGTGGCTTCTTCTTCTGAGGCATCTAAAATATGATACGCATTGTGTTCAAAAAAACCAGTACTTTCAATCTTTCGAAATATTTCTTCCTTTTCCATAACCATCTTCCTTTATTCTTCTTGATACATTTTTTTGAAAGCCATGATTCTTAAAACTGCTTGATCAATGGTTTCCTCTTTTATGATTTTCTTCTCAACTGCACTTTTGATCTCTTCTACCATTGGAATAAAATCACTTGTTATTATCATATCATTTCCTGCGTGAATTGCAAGTGTTACTGCTTCACTTTTTTCAGTATATTCCTTCACCGCAGCCATATCTAAATCATCTGTTAAAATAATTCCTGTAAAGTGAAGAGTATTTCTTAACTCCCCAATCACTTTAGGACTTAAAGAAGCAGGAAGATTTTCATCCATAGACATCACTTTATTGTGAGATACTAAAATACTAGGAACATTTGCTTCAATTCCTCCTATAAAAGGTATAAAGTCATTCTCTACAAAATTTTCATAACTTCTATTGTCAATAGCACTTCCTGTGTGAGTATCTTTATTATTACCATATCCAGGAAAATGTTTTAGGCAAGATGCTATTTTATTTTGATTGGCATATGTTACCATATGAGAAATAAGTTCTTTTACTTCTTCTTTTTCTTTTCCAAATGTACGAATATAAATAAAATCTTCTGGATTGGTAGATAAATCTGCTACAGGAGCTAAGTTCCAATCAATTCCTAATTCTTTTAATAACAATGCTTTTTCTTTTTCTGTTTCTTCTAATAAAGGATATCCTCCTTTTTCATAATAGGTTTTAGGAGATGAAAATTTTTCTTTTCGAAAGGCAGGAAAGCGACTCACTCTTGTGACATATCCCCCTTCTTCATCTACAGCATAAATCAAAGAATATCGATGAAGTGATTGATTTCTTTCTAGTTCTTTTTTGAAACTCTCTTTGGTATGATTTTGAAAATCTTTTGCGAAAAGAATATATCCTCCCGGATGATACGAAGCATATTTTGAAACCATGTTTTTATCATATCTTACTAAAAATAATTGTCCTATCTTTTCTTCTAATGTCATTTGATCGACAATCTCTTTTGCTTCTTCAAAAGTTTCTTGAAAAATAGAATTTTTTATTTCTAATTCTATTTCTGTCAAAACAGTTTCTTTCTCTTCTTTTTTCGTTTCTACTGTTTTCTTTTGTTGCGAAAAAGTTATGAATAAAAAAGCTCCCAATCCTAGAATGAAAAGACTAATGATGATTTTTTTCATCAGAACCCTCCTTCATCACTTTTTGAAATTCTTTTGGATTTGATGTTTCTAATAAAATCTCTTTCTTAATTCCTGGATGGTAAAACTTCAATCGATTGGCATGTAGATAAAGTCTTGTATTTTTATCTTCTTTGAATCCATATTTTTTATCTCCTAAAATTGGATGATGAATATCAGAAAGTCCTACACGAATTTGATGTTTTCTACCAGTATCAATCATAATTTTTAAAAGAGAATACTGATCATTTTCTTTGATGACTTCATAATGAGTAATCGCTTCTTTTCCTTCTTTGTTTTTGGTAGAATAAACAAGTGCTGTTTTGGTTTCTTTTAAATATTCCACTATGGTATCTTTCTTCTTCGAAAAAGTTCCATACACAACCGCAACATATTCTCTTAAAGAAACATACTCACTCCAGTTTTCTTGTAATTTATTTTTACTCTTCTCATTCTTTGCGAACAATACAATCCCACTTGTATCTTTATCCAATCGATGTACAATAAAGACCTTCGCATTTCTATTTTTTTCTTTTAAGTATTCTCCTACAATATGATAAAGTGTCTTTTCTTTTTCTTTATTCGTTGCGATGGTAAGTAATCCACTAGGTTTATTCACTGCAATATATTCCTCATCTTCGAACACAATATCAAAAGGCAATGTCTTTTTTGTTTTTTGATTGGTATCCATCACAATCGTCATACCTTTCTGTAATGGATAATTATATTGCGTTACTTTATTATTATTGACATAAACAGATCCATGCGTTAAATACTGTTTTACTCTTTTTTTAGGCATATCTAAATGTTCATATAGATGTTCCAACAAAAGAGAATCTTTTTCTACTTTCCATTTCATAGAAAACACTCCTTTTCTACTAAATTATATCTTAAAATGAAAGAAAAAACAAAAAAACTTAAGTTTCTTAAGCTTTTTGTTTTTCTTTCGCAATCACCAATAAATACGTATCTTCTGGATTATAATGACATACTTGTAATACCAATAATCTATCTTTTTCCGTAATATTTACAGAATCTTTATATAAGGTATTTTGTAGTAATTTTTTTACGTGGTCTAAATAATCTTTGTCACTATAGAACACTAACTTCATATGTTCATTGTCCATTTCTGTAATAATTTTAATCGCAATGACTTCATATTCTAATTTCTTTTGATCAATACTTAAATAAATTTTTTTATAATGTTTAAAAATATTCTCATCCGTATAAGCCGCTAAATTCACGAAAGGTAATTGATCATAAAACTGTGTATTTTTGGTATTATGACCATAAATATTAATTTGTCTATTCTTTTCTAAATCGGTATTTCGATAATCAAAAAAGGGTGCTCCTAATCCATCTCTTTGATGAGATAAACTATTTTCTAGATAATAACTATTATCTCCTGCTCTTGCGACATAAGAATCAATATTCATATTCGGAATTTCTAACTTTCCTAATATTTCTTGATTGTTATATTGTGTTCTTGCATCTGGCAAAGGATTGACATAAACTTCTTCTTTCGTTTCTTGTTCTTCAGGATAGTTTTGTTTTTCTTTTTCTTTGATGAATCTATTTACACTAGGAAGATTATGATTCTTATGATCTTCTTGGTATAAAACATATCCTACTCCTACTAGAAGAATAATCAAAATCACAATGATTATTTCTAAAATCATTCTTGTTTTTTGTTTCATGAAATCACCCCTTTAGATTTCTTTTAATACTTTTTCTAATCCTTTTTGATTATGACTGCTTGTCATTTTATTGGTAATTTGTTTTAGGGAATCTACACTATTTTCCATAATAAAGTGGTTACTGATGTTATTCACAAGTACCATATCACTATCATTGGCACAAACACAAACAATTTGGTTTAAAGGAATATTATTCTTTAAACTAATGCGATCGACTCCTGTAAACATATTACATTTATTGGATACAATTTCTACCACTTTTTTTCTATCTTTTTGAAATACGGTATATTCTATTTTATATTTTTGTAACTTCTCATAAAGAGTTTTTTCCTCTTTTCCTACTTTCATCTCTATTTTATAAATATCTTCTTCTGGAAGAGTGCTTTTCTTTTTCTTTTCTGTATAAAATGTAGTAGAATACTCTGAAAAATTTTCTATAATTTTCTTTTTTGTAGATTGTGATATTTTGTGTTTCACTAGTATTTCATTTTGATTCACATCATAGACAATACCACCGTTCAAAGAAACAATGTAATCCACAAAAGGAAAGTCACGATTATATTCTAATACTTCTTGGTAGGTGCGATTCGTTCCCACTACAAAAAGGATTCCGCTATTTCGAATTCTTTCTATCTCTAACATCGTACTAGTTGGGATAGCATCCTCGGAATCAATTAAGGCATTGTAAAAAGAACAAATCACCATTTTAGTCATGAAGACTCCTCCTTGTATGAATGATTAATTGAATGATGGTAGATAGTAAAAATCCTGCACATACATCACTTGGATAATGAACTCCAACATAAATCCTGCTGAATCCAATTCCCAATATGAGAAGAACTCCCACTACTCCAATCATGATTTTCCCTAATTTATTCTTTGTATTTTGAATTCCCCATACCATGAAAAATCCAAAGATTGCGACCGCAATCATAGAATGCCCAGAAGGATAAGAAAATCCTCCCTGTTTTATCAATCTTAAATGATTAGGTCTTGCTCTTCGAATGATTTGCTTCATCAAACTATTGATTCCTACTCCTCCTAAAAATCCATAAGAGAAATTCCATCTTTCTTTTTTAGGTAAAAGAAGGATAGAAATTCCAAACAGTATAAGACTGATGATAGGATTTCCTAGTTTTGTGAAAAGAGGAAAGAAAGAATCCCAAAATGGATTTTGAATCAGCATTACTTTTTCATAAATCCATTCGTCAAGGACAAGAATTTGATTGGTCAACACTAAAATAGTAATCCCAATAAAGCATATACTACATATCGCAATCCCTATTTGATTTTTTTTCATATTTCACCTATTTATGATTGTTTTTCATTTCTTCTTTATACACTTCTACCCCAGGTTGATTAAAAGGATCTACACCAAACAAGAATCCACTAAATGCTGCGGCTAATTGGAAAAAGTAAATCAAAGAAGAAATTGTTTTTTCATTTCTTTCTTTTAATTGAATTTGTAAACAAGGAACATTTCCTTTAAAATGAGCTTTCATCACAGCATCTTCTACTTGATTATTCCAATCATGTAATGATTTTTTTCCATAAGGGATTTCATAAGGGCTTTCTTGTACTTTGATAAATGTCTCAAAAACAATTTTATTTCCTTCTTGAATGAATTGTCCTAGGGAATGTAAATCTCTTGTATGAACAGTCGATACTGGAAAGATTCCAACTCCTTTTTTTCCTTCTGTTTCTCCAAATAATTGTTTTAACCATTCGGTAAAGAATGTCATATTTTCTTCATAAACACAGAAGTTTTCAATCTGTTTTTTTTGATCAAATAATACTCTTCGAATCACAGCATATTCATATGCCTGATCCATTAATTTTCTTCCTTCATAATATCCACTGATAATCTTTTCAATATCAAAATGGAAAGAAAGTGGAAATAAGTGAGCAGGTGTCATAAAAGAATAACGTCCTCCAATATCTCTTGGAATCCCAAAAGAGGTATACCCTTCTTTTTCTGCTTCTTCACGAAGTGGTCCACTATCCATATTGGTTGTGATAATGATTCTTTTTTTCACTTCTTCTTCACTATATTTTCTTTTTAATAAACTCTTTAATACTTGATACGTGATTTCAGTCTCCATCGTATTTCCACTCTTACTAATAACATTAATCGCAAAATTTTTATTCATCAAATATTCTTGCAATTCTTCTAAATATTGACTAGAAAGAGTCGTTCCTGCATAGATGACTTCGAATGAATTCTTGAAAAAATAATGGTCAAACATTTTTGAAAAGGCATAACTTCCCAAGAAAGATCCTCCAATTCCAATAACCACCAAACAATTACAGTGTTTTTTAATCTCATCTCTACACTCTAAAATGCTTTTGATTTTACGATCCGTTATTTTTTTAGTCCAACCAATACTTTCATGTTGATTGAATTTTTCTAGAATTTCTTTCTTTTGACTCATGTATTTTTTATATTTTTCTTCATCCAAAAAAGGCTCTACATACGTTTTAAAATCAAATCGAATCATCGTATCACTCTCCTACATTTATTATAACATAAAAAGAAGAATTTCTTCTTCTTTTATTTGTTGTTTCCTTCCATAATAATGGCCTCATAGATTAAATCTACCAAATGATTGGATGGTTGCAGTCCATATTTCTGCATGATTTCTACCCATACTTCATCTGAAAATGATAAATCTAAGTGAGGATAAACCAATTCTTTTGGATTGTCT